>NZ_CAXUBQ010000003.1:0-215285 GCF_964249465.1 Ruminococcus sp. Marseille-P328
GTTGCGCCGGCGAGTGAGCAATCACCATTGTCCGAATGCGTCCGCCTTGAACAACTTTCAACACACTAAATAGCAATTCTCAATATACCTAATATTAGCAAATGTGCCGGATAAAAAATGTAGAAGAACCACTTAGAAAAGGTTCGATGTTTTTCGGAGCGCTTCCCGTTGTAGAGATAGATGATGCAAAGTGCTGAGAGCAGAATTCCGGCGGTGGCGCCGAGGGACTGGATAACAGCCCTGGCAGGAGTGGTCTGCTCCATGTTTTCTACAAGGTTTAACAGACCAAAGAACAGCATTGCCTTTCTGAAAACCTTCCATAAAAGTTTTTTTCGTTCAGAATTCTGGCCGCCAGCCAGATGGCTTTTCTGATCAGCATTCCGGCCGCCGGCTGGCAGCATTTTCCCCTGTGCATCCCGGAGGCCACAGCTTGCGAACCAATAGGTGAAGATAGGGGCAAGAAAGGCCCAGTCGCTGTAGGCGGAGGCAAATACCAGGCCCAAGATGCAGAGTGTCTGCCGGGTTCCTAAAGGGATTTTTTCCATTGCATAGAGAATCAGGAAGCACAGGAAAAGAGTGAAT
Source organism: Ruminococcus sp. Marseille-P328 (assembly GCF_964249465.1). Classification (NCBI taxonomy): domain Bacteria; kingdom Bacillati; phylum Bacillota; class Clostridia; order Eubacteriales; family Oscillospiraceae; genus Ruminococcus; species Ruminococcus sp. Marseille-P328. The sequence goes on from NZ_CAXUBQ010000003.1 coordinate 583, forward strand.
AGCATGTTCATGCTTACGAAACTGATGGTTCCTTCTTCTGTAAATGCAAGACAGAAGGGGATTTCGGAAATCAGGGCAAACAGCAGAAGCCGTTTGCCGTATTTCTCTTTGGAGCGGGTGTAGCAGTAGCCTTCTACCAGGAAGTAGCACATGGTGATAGCGGTAAAATACCCCACGTCCACCATCACCTCAAAAAGGAAGGTACCTGGTTCCAGGAAAACGTTTGCAATATGGTTTAATAGCATGGTAAACATGGCTACGTATTTGATCTGATCCCGGTTCATGCCTTAAAAATCCTCACCAACATATCTGCCATACCCACGGAGTATCCAGCTGCTGCAAAGATACCCTGGCATTGGCCCTCGGTAATGGTCATAAGCGGCAGCTTCCCGGAATCTACGTACATGCGGCGGGCGGTCATTTCCTTGTCCTTGCCGAAATCGTGGAAGTACACCTGAATTTCAGGGAGCAGTTCCAGACATTTCACCAGAGTAGCATTCTTTAAAGATTCTTCGCTGCGAAGGATAAATATAATCTGTTTTTGTATTTTTTCATATTTTTCTTTCAATTCCATTATTTCATTAAGAATGTGCACAGTAGGCTCACGGTCTTCTTCCAGCCAGAAGAGGATGCCTCGTTCAGCTATGCCATTCTCACATTTGGCAGCGTCTCCGCTTATTTTTCCCGTCAATTTGGACACCAGCACCTGATTTCCAGCCCGATCGGTCAGCTTGGAATCCGGAATGGAATGACGGTTGAACATTTCCTCCAGACAATACTCCCGAAGCTCCAGTTCCACCCGCTTCGTCTCATCTTTTTCAATATGAAAATCGTATCTTTTTCCCAGAATGTTTCCATTTGGCAGACGGTTTCCAGTCAGGATCCGGTAATCTCCCGGCATAATATCCAATTCCAGTTTTCCAGCTTCCCACTTGCGGTCGCTGAAATCCAGGGTAAGGTATCCTCTTCCGTCTGTCACCGCAATGGTCCAGTTCTGGAAATAATTCCAGTCCCCTTTTTCCCCGGCGAAGACTGTAAGATGGGATTCCTTCCGGCTCTCTTCCAATACTGCTACAAACCTCATTCCATCCCAATATTCAATAGCTCCATCAGCAGGATTCAGACGTGCCGGGATTCCCAGAGTTCTGGCGATTGCCACGAAAAGCACCTTGTGGGATTTCTCTCCGGCAATTCCAAGCTCCAGTGCTGCACCAGGAGTGGTGTATGCAGTCAGGCGCTCTTTGTCATTGCGGACTGAAATGTTCTCTTCGATCCAGGTCCAGATGCTCTTGGGATCTGCTTCAAAGGCATCCCTCTGCCCCTTGTCAAAATAGCCCAGGATCTTCTTTCTCCACCTGGTAAGAACCTCATTTTCCACGCGGGGATTCCATACATATGGAATGTAAATCTCATCTGGATTAAATTCGCGATAAACCGAGGCCTCCTGATAATGGCCCTCCAGCACTTCTGGAAAAGCATCCCTTCTGTCTTTCTCAGACAAAACAGCCATCATAGGCTCCACTTCCTTCATGGTATGTCCAAAAAGGCAGCGCTTCCACAGCGGCTGGAATTTCTCGATCTTACGGCGGCAGTGTTCTGCCTCAGCGGCAATCCGGCGATTATTCTCTTCTTCCTGTTCTTGGGTAATATTCCAGCTTATTCTGCCGGTATCCTCCGGTGCATTCATGTCAAAATCCACCCAAAGCTCATCTTCATATTCCTCACCAAGAGTACAGGTAAAATGGTCGTCCTCTCTTGTGTCGATTACCTTTTCCCCGTAAGCACCATCATAAACAGCACAGATCAGCAGGCTTCCAAAACCGGTTTCAAAGGAAATACAGCCATTTTTGTCTGCTTCCATTATTGCAATCGGGGAAAATTCCCCATAGTTCATTACCTCAGCTCGTACTTTTGCCCCAGCTGCCGGAGTTCCATCCAGATCTTCCACTGTAATAGTGATCCACCTGGTTTTGGCATATTTACCAAGAAGATTAATGATCCGGTTCATTCCGTCTTTTCCGATCACTTTTTCGTCTGGCATAGCGCGGTCATACCATCTGGAGCCGATCATCATGGCCCTGGATGCTGCATTGGTAAACCAGCTCTTGTCCAGAACAGCTTCTGGCTCGCAAGCTCCCAGATAATGCCAGTCGCCATCGCACCAGACCTCTACCCAGGCGTGGTTGTCATCACAATGGGACCATCTTGGCACATACACCGGTCTTGCAGGGATTCCGGCGCTTCGCATTACATTTACCACAAAGACGGCTTCCTCACCACAGCGGCCTACACCGCTTCTGTAAATTTCCAGTGCGGAGCCGGTACGCATGTCCGTTCCCTGGTACATCACTTCTCCCGCACACCAGTGATTGATTTCCAGTGCAGCTTCCACCATGGTCTTCCCCTGGACCTTATCCTTTATTTTTTCCCAGAAATAGGTACGGCATGGTTTGATTTCTTCATCATTTGTCCGATGAAAAAGCACGTAATTCAGGAAATAAAGCTCTGGATAATTCTTTACATAAGGGGAATTTTCCCAGAGATAGATTCCCTGCTGCACATAATCCAGATAAGTGTCAAAGGTATAGTTTCCCACATCGCTGTAGGGCATATTGCTGTACAGATATTTCATTCCGATCACAATATCAGGACTTAGTGCTTCCATTCTCTTCTTTATTTCTTCCGCTTTTCCTGGCAGTTCCCTGGAAAAATCTTCAAAGTCTTTTTCTATCCGGTCTCTGTTTTTTTCAAGAAACATCTTATAATCTCCTCATCATTTTAAGCGTGATCACAATTTCACTCTAAACGGACATGCCGCCTGTCGGCGACATCTCCATATAGGAAAGTCAGCTGTTCCACGCCTATGGCGCTCCCACTTGGCAAAAATACTTTTGGGAGCAGACTTAATAAAATCGCAGTATTTCATATATCACAAAAGATTCTATTTTATATCAAGCATATTTATAATATTTCCATATCCTGCATCTTCTGCCAGCTGCTGGATCCCATCCCTTATTTCCTCCAGGGAATAGTTGTGCGCTTCCAGAAATTCATCCCCTTTGGATGCAGCATATTCGTAGAAAAACATAGCTTCTGCCAGAGCTTCTTTGTCAGCGTAATCGATCCGGTCAAGAAGTTCGTTCTCTGCCTCGTTGATCTCGCCTCTGTCCACCATGGTTTTCATATGGTGAAGCTTGTCTCCGGAAATCTGGTATTTGGATTCTACCGGCAATTCCACCTGGACATATTTTTTCCCAAGCATGACGCTGGCAAGGACACGGGCAATCTCTTTGATCATACGCATAATGTAGTCTTTTTCGTCATCAGTGAACATAAATTTTCCTCCTGGATAAATGAGAGTTCGTAGCTTTAGGGTAGCACCTTCCCAACATCAGAACTATTACTGACTGCGGTCACAAAAACCACAAAGGTTCCGCCCTGACACCTGTATGCGTCCTGGCAGAACCTTTTGTCATTAAGCTTATTATTTCATTTTTGATATCCTTTTGTCAATATAGGATGAAAGAAATTCAACGCTTCCCTCCACGCCAAGAGTGCTGCTGTTCAGACTCAGATCATAGACGTGCGGCTCAGACCATTTGGTCTTGCAGTGGCTGTCATGATATTTCTTTCTCTTTCTGTCTTTCTCTTTGATAAAGCGCTCAGCTTCTTTATCGCTTTTTCCATAAAGACGAGCTACACGGGCAATTTTCTGATCCATATCTCCAATAATGAAGATGGAAATCAGGCCCTCATAATCCTTCAGGATTGTCTCAGAGCAACGTCCTACAACTACAAAGGATTCTCCTTTTTCAGCCTTTTCCCGAAGAAAATTGAACTGCATCATAGCTACATTGTCTGCCGGAGAACTGCTCATTCCTTTCACTGTACGGTAAAGAAATTTGTTGTGCTTCATCTCATCAAAGATTTCCAGTTCTTCTGGATTTACGTTATGTCTGTCTGCCACCTCGCGTAAAAGATTGTGATCGTATAAGGAAAGTCCATAGCGCTTGGCGATTCGCTCTGCAATTTCATGACCTGCGCTTCCGAACTCTCGTCCAATGGAAATGATCACCTGTTTTTGTGTTTTCATGGTATCCTCCCTTCTAACCAGAGAAATCCGCCCTTGTTTCACGGATTTTTCCGGATAAAATGCCGTTAAAAGCGGGCAAGACCAACTGTCATTTATTCATAGCATGCCAGATCCCTGGCACTACCTTATCTCCGATAATTGACAGTTCTGCATTTCCCTCTTATGGCATTATAAATATCTTGCATAAATCATCAGCATGGAAACGAGGACAACCAGGATCGTGGCAGGTGCCATTGCCTTGCAGTATTTTCCCCATTTGATCATGTGACCGCTCTTGGCTGCTGTTGCGATACCGACTACGTTTGCAGAAGCTCCGATCGGGGTTGCGCTTCCACCGATGTCAGTACCCATTGCAAGAGCCCATGCCAGAATGGAAATATCAATTCCCTGTGCGGCTGCCAGACTGTCAATAACCGGGATCATGGTAGCTGCAAACGGAATATTATCAATAAATGCACTTGCGACAGCAGATACCCAGATAATAATGGCGATCATTACCTTCAGGTTGCCACCGCTGACCTTGCCAATAAATCCGGCCAGGATGGTAAGGATTCCAGTCTGCTCCAGACCACCAACAACTACGAAAAGTCCTACGAAGAACAGCAGTGTCTTGTAATCAACCTTTTTCAGAAGATCCAAAGCATCTTTTCCGGAAGTGATCAGTGTCACTGCTGCGATAAATACACCGATACAGGATACGGTAAGTCCTGTCTGGGAATGTGTTACCAGAAGGACAACAGCGCAGAGGAAGATCACACAGCTGATGGTGAAGCCCTTCTTGCTTACAATTGCTTCTTCCGGATCCGGCAAAGTAGACGGATCAATTTTTCCCGCATTTTCAGTAAGCTCTTTGCGGAAAATAAAGTAGAAATAGATCACAACCAGTACCAGTGCGACCACTGCGATCAAGCCTGTGTTTGTCACGAAATCCGCAAAGGAAAATCCAAGTGATGTTCCAATGATAATGTTCGGCGGATCTCCGCACATGGTTGCGGATCCACCAAGGTTGGCGCAGAAAATCTCTGCAAGGATCATTGGTACCGGATTAAATTTCAGCAGCTGTGACAGTTCTACGGTAACCGCTGCAAGGAACAGGATTACGGTGATACTATCGATAAACATAGCAAGTACAAAGGACAGGAGCATAAATGTGATAAAGATCGGGATGATCTGGTATTTAACCAGTTTCGCGATCTTCATACATAACCAGCGGAAAAATCCGGAGTTCGCCATACCTTCTACCATGATCATCATACCAGCGATGAACACGATAGTTTCCCAGTTGATTCCAGCAGAAGCTTCGCTTGCTTCACCTGCTGTGTGCCAGAATCCCGGTGAAAAAATACTATGTATGTTCAGTGTTTCAATAATCGCTGAGGGGCTGTGCATACAGATTCCGAATACAAGAATCAATGTAAGAAGCGCACATCCCAGCGTAACAATATGTCTTTCCCATACTTCTGTGATGATCAGAATGAACATCGCCAGGAAAATTACTACTGCAAAAATCTGTGCTATCATTTCTTTCCTCCATGACTGTCAAACCATGCCATCCAGATACCGACAGCAATGGCTGCAACAATCATTACTCCTATAAAAATATTAAGTAACATATAGTGCAATACCTCCAATCATATACGTTTGTTTACATGGAAAATAATTGCTCTCCACTGCAATGCTTTACTCATAATGAAAACAATTGCAACAATCAGCAATATGAAACAATGGTATATGATCTTCAGTGCTTCTGTCCGTCCTGATGATGGATGTAACAGATGATAAACCGTCTGCCGTCAGCATCATTTCTGGTCAGCAGATGTTTCTTTGCTTTATAAAATACGGTATTCGCCAGCAGAACTGCCAGCATGATGAGCACCACAATTTCCACGCCTGACCTGTGGCGAAGGCGCTGGTCCGCCTCCAGCCTTACAGACACCTGCCGAAGTCCTGTCAATTCTTCTGCACTTGTCTGGGTGCTTCTGGAAAGCTCTGGTGAAATCAAAGAAGCTGAGGCCGGTTTCAGATCGTAAACATGCATAATGCTCTTCGCTTCCATGCCTGCAAAAAGCACACACAAAACCGCAACTGCTACACTGAAAAACAGGCAGACAAACCGGTTCGCACATTCGTTTTTTTTCACTTGGCCTCACCTCGATACCTAAAAAATTCGTTTTTATAATAGCAGATTTTATAAGGTTTTTCAACTGTTTTTGCAGAGGGCTGCAGGTCACCCTTTTCCATAATTATGTGCTGTTCTATATATTGGACACTTCTTTTTTTTACAGGCAAAAATCGGACTGAAATGTATCTTTTCCAATGCATTTCAATCCGATTTATAATTACTCTCTTAATAAAATCCTGTTTAATTTTTACAGATTATTCAGCGTCTGTCTCCTCAGCTGCCTCGTCTGCTGTGTCAGCTTCTGCATCTGCGCTCTCGTCAGCATCTGCTGCTTCTGTGTCCTCAGCCTCTGCGTCATCGCTATCCTCGAATGGGATAACGGCTCCGTCATATTTCTCGTTGATGAAGTCTTTGATCTCGTCAGATTTTAATACATCTACAAGAGCTTTGATCTTGTCGCTGTTCTCGTTTCCTTCTTTTACTGCGATTACGTTTACATATGTTTTGGCAGCTTCGGAATCAGAGGTCTCATATGCAAGTGCATCTTTGGATACAGAATAACCAGCCTGAAGTGCATAGTTTCCGTTAAGGACAATGTAAGAAGTCTCTTCTGCAACACGTGCTACCTGCTCAGCTGCAAGCTCAACGATTTCTACGTTGTATGGGTTCTCCTCAATATCGTTTACAGTTGCCTCAAGGCCAGCACCGTCTTTCAGTTTGATAATTCCGTTGTCCTGGAGAAGAAGAAGTGCTCTTGCCTCGTTTGTGGTATCGTTCGGTACTGCGATTGTGTCGCCATCTGCGATATCATCAAGGCTGGATTTTGTTCCAGGATAAATTCCAAATGGTTCGTAGTGGATTCCGCCTGCATTTACAAGGTGAGTTCCTTTTTCCTCGTTGAAGCTGTTCAGATATGGAATGTGCTGGAAGTAGTTTGCATCGAAATCGCCGCTCTCTACAACTTCGTTTGGCTGTACATAATCATCAAATACCGTTACCTCAAGGTCGTATCCCTCTTCCTCAAGGATCGGTTTTGCTGCTTCAAGGATCTCGGAATGTGGTGTCTCGGATGCTGCTACTGTAATGGTTTTGTCATCATCTGCTGCGAAAACAACGGATGTTCCAACGGTTCCAAGTACTAATGCTCCTGTGAGTGCTGCTGCGATTAATTTTTTCATAATAAAGTTCCTCCTCTTTTTTTAAAAATATATTTAGTTTCTACATTACAATCATTTTTTGACTTATTTTCTTTTATCCAGCTTGTTGGCGATCAACATACCAATAGTCTGGAAAATCTGTACCAGTACTACCAGAAGGATAACTGTCACCAGCATAATGTCTGTCTGCCAGCGGTTGTATCCGTAACGGACTGCAATGTCTCCAAGTCCGCCTCCTCCTACAGTTCCTGCCATTGCGGAGTAACCAAGGATAGTTCCTGTTACAATGGTAGCTCCTGAGATCAGGGATGTTCTTGCTTCTACCAGCATTACCCTAAATACGATCTGAAGGTTGCTTGCTCCCATGGATCTTGCAGCCTCGATAACTCCCGGGTCTACCTCATTTAAGGAAGACTCTACCATTCGTCCGATAAAAGGGATTGCCGCAATGGTAAGGGGTACGATGGTGGCTGTGGTTCCATAGCTTTTTCCTACCAGAAATCTGGTGAATGGAATGAGCAGGATCAACAGGATCAGGAATGGGATGCTTCGGAAAATATTTGCGATCACATCCAGGATCTTATATAGTACTGCATTTGGCCGCAAGCCTTCTTTGTCGGATACTTTCAGCAGGATTCCAAGGGGCATTCCAAATACATATCCGAAGAAGGTGGAAAACAGGGTCATGTATAATGTTTCCCCTACACCTGCGATTATCATATCGGTTACTTGTTTCGTCCACATAATCAGTTCGCCTCCCCTATCTCAAGTCCACGTTCTGTAAGGAATTTCTTCATCTCCGGTACATTGGTGCTGTCACTCATGAACTGGAGGATCATTTCTCCTTTGGCTACACCGCCTACGTTTTTGGTGTTTGCCTTCAGAATGTTTACAGGTTCGTGGAAGGTTAATATAAGGTTTGCGATTACTGGTTCGAATGCGGAGTTCTCAGAGAATACGATTCGAACGATTTCGCCGTCCTGGATTTCGGACTGGGTAAGCTTTTTGCTTTCTACGTCGTTTCCAGAGTCCTTGCTGATCAGTTCTTTGGCAACCTGTGATTTCGGGTGGCTGAAGATTTCTTCTACAAGGCCTTGTTCTTTTACTTCACCGTCTTTCATAATTGCCACATGAGTACAAATCTCACGGACAACTGACATCTGGTGGGTAATGATCACGATGGTGATTCCAAATTTCTGGTTGATGTCCTGCAAAAGTTCAAGTATGGAGGATGTGGTCTGGGGATCCAGGGCGCTTGTGGCTTCGTCGCAAAGTAAGATCTGCGGATCGGAGGCCAGGGCTCTGGCGATTGCCACTCTTTGTTTCTGTCCACCGGAGAGCTGTGCGGGATAGGCTTTCGCTCTGTCTGCCAGTCCTACGATTTCCAGAAGCTCCAGGGCTTTTGCTCTTGCTTCGGCTTTTTTCTTCCCCTGAATGTACAGTGGGAAGCAGACGTTTTCCAGTACGTTTTTCTGCATGAGCAGGTTGAAATGCTGGAAAATCATTCCTATTTTCTCTCGCTCTTTGCGGAGTTCTTTGGGGGAAAATTCGCTGAGGGATTTTCCGTCTATCAAAACTTTTCCTTCGGATGGTACTTCAAGAAAGTTCATACATCGTACCAGGGTACTTTTTCCTGCACCGGACATTCCGATGATTCCGTAGATATCTCCGGTTTCAATGGAGAGACTTACGTGGTTCAGGGCTTGTACGGAACCGTCTTTGGTTTCGAAGGTTTTGCTCACATCTTGGATTAATATTGAAGACATGTCTTTCCTCTTTCCTTTAAGTGGTGTTTCATCGTCGATATGGTTACTATAACACAATTGGAGTAAAAGTGTTAATTCATAAAAGTTAGGGCTAGTTATAGGGTAAAGCTATAGCTAAAGTGGACGCCAGCGGGGGAGGGATAAATCACGCTCGCCGTCGCAACGTTCTGGTGAGCTAATGACTAACTGCGACTAATGCGCTCGGGAGAGCCCTCTCGCATAAGTCTCCGTAAGTCATGGATCTCACCGCCACTAAGGGCGCTCCTTAAATGGCTCGCTTAGATTTATCCCTCCCCCACTGGCTGTGTACTGGGTGTTGGGCAGTTGAGCGCAGCGGACGTTTGGGCGGGAAGGCGCTGCGCTGTTTCCGCCCAAACTGAAAGTGGGGGGGGTGTAGTGGGTGGTTAGGTTCAGCTTTAGTTCCAAATGGAAGTTTATGTAAGTGTGTGGATTATCGTAATGCTTTGTCTTTGTATTTGGCAATTTCTTCCAGGTACTTCTGTCCTAACTTACTGATCGTGGTGCCTTTTCTTGCAAGGTAGCCGATGGTCATGACCTCGTCGGAGTCAAGCTTTACGGCGCAGTAGTCGGAGCCGTTTAGTTCTTCGCAGATGATTCCGGAGCAGAGGGTGTAGCCGTTGAGGCCTACCATCAGGTTCAGGAGGGTGGCGCGGTCGTTGGCTTTGATAAGGCGTTTGTATTCGTAGGTGCTCAGGACTTCTTCGGCGAAGTAGAAGGAGTTGTAGGTGCCTTGCTCGAAGGAGAGGCAGGGGTACTCGCGAAGGTCTTCCAGGGTGATCAGGTCGCGGTCGGCAAGGGGATGGCCTTTCCACATGTAGACATAGATGCTGCATTCCAGAATTGGGTGGAATTCCAAATTGAACTCGTGGAAAAGTTTCTCAAGGACTTTGTGGTTAAAGTCGTTCAGGTAAAGGATGCCGATCTCGCTTTTGAAGTCTTTTACGTCGGTGATGATGTCGTAGGTGCGGGTTTCGTGGACGGCGAATTCGTATTCGTCCATTCCGAACTGCTTCACCATTTCCACGAAAGCATTTACTGCGAAGGTGTAGTGCTGCATGGAAACACTGAATTTCTTCTTGGTATGTTCCTTGGAAACGTATTTGGATTCGATCAGCTCGTACTGCTCTACCACCTGGCGGGCGTAGCCTAAGAATTCCTCGCCTTCAGGGGTTACGGAAATTCCACGGTTGGTCCTGCGAAAAAGCTCCACTCCGATTTCCTCCTCCAGTTCACGGATTGCTGAGGACAAACTGGGCTGTGATATAAAAAGATTCCGGGCAGCTTCATTCATAGAATTGGAATTCGCCACCGTAATCGCGTAACGAAGTTGTGCCAGAGTCATATGGATTCCTCTTTTCTGTATTGTTCTATTTTACAGGTATGCACCTGTGTTTTCTTATCATAATTAATTCCGACTAACAGCAAGTTTCCCTTGTATTCTTCCAGACTGCGACAGTATTCTTTCTCCTTAATTTGCTGGATTGCACCTTCTGCGTTTTTATCCCATTTTAATTCAACTACCAATGCTGGTTTATCTAAGAAGCGCTTTCTTGGAACATAAACAATATCTGCAAAGCCTTTTCCCCCTGAGAGTTCCCGGTGTACTGTGTAAAAATTACGTGCTGCATAAAGTGCAAGCGAAATGGTATAGCTAAGCGCATTTTCGTCATTATATTGGAGATGAGATGTTTCAAAGTGCGCCTGCCTAATGCCCTCTGCGACCTGCTCTTCTCTTCCCTGCCATATGGCTTGCAATGTATCTGCTGAATTTTTTAATGCTTTAGAAACTTCACCCCAATCAGACACAGCAATAGCGCTTACATATTCGGAACGAATCTCCTCATTTGGAATAAAAACTGTTTTATCTGCATAACGATACCCCAGATAGCCCAAGTGAATCAACAGTGTAAGTACATCATCCTCTGTTCTGAAAGTTGTCATATCATTTGTAAAGCTTCTGGTGTTCACTGGTACTGTTTCTCCGGCAATCATACTTAATATATCATCCCGGAGTCCTTCAAAATTCATATCAATATAAATCTGCAATGCCTCAAAAGTCTCTGTCTGATTCCAATAATTTCCCAGTTTTCCAAGGCGCATGCAGCTCACAACCGACTTCGGGCTGTATACAGCTTCTACTTCTTCAAAAGAATAACCATCATACCAGTTTTTGATCTCATTAATATCCATCTGATACTTCTGGCAAAGTGCTTCTACTTCTTTTTCTGTAAAACCTACATATTCAGCCAAGGGGCCCGGATCAATCATTGAAAATTCATCGAACATATTCAGTGCACTGTGGGTTCCGTATTTCTTTATTGGCAAAATTCCCGTCATATAGGCAAGATAAATGTATTCTTTATCCTTAAGCAGATCACGCAGAAAATCAAGGTAAATCTCCTGCGCAGCCTTATCATGTTTGAACTCCCGGAAAATACAATCCCACTCGTCAATAATAACTATAAAAGGGCACTCACTTTCTGCAAAAATATCCTGCATAGTTTCCGCCAGATCATTTTCGTCATATAATTCCACATCAGGGTACTGTTTCTTCAATTCGCGGATTACTTTGCCTTCTACTCTCTCCAACAATTCCTTCACATTTGAACTTCTGCTCAAAAATTCCTGCATGTTCAGAAAAATGGTATCGTATTTATTCAAATGTTCCTCAAAGCTTTCATCCTTGGCAATTTCCAAACCGGAAAAGAGTTCTCTGGAATCACAGCCCTTACTGTAATAAGCCGTAAGCATATCTGCTGCCATAGACTTTCCAAAACGCCTTGGTCTGCTGACACATACACAGGACTGCAGCGTATCGACAATACTATTTGTATATTTTATTAATCCTGTTTTATCCACGTAAATATCCGAATTCACCGCTCTTTTGAATTTATTATTCCCCGGATTCAGGTAGATTCCCATAAGACAGCCATCCTTTCTGCGATTTTGCGTTACCAATAAACAATAACAATTTTCTTCTATATTAACACAGCACTGCGATTTATTCCACTGAGGATTTTTGCCAGTCTTTAATACGAAAAAAGGGTGTATGACTAAAAAAGCCAAACACCACATTTCCATAGCCCGAGAATGGTACACAGCCTGACACCTTTTTGAAAAAGCTTTCAGCCGCATCCCTCCTCTTATTCTGTATAACTATTCCCATTCTCATCCGTCCAGGTTCCGTCGCCGTTGTCAATATAACCAGTACCATTATCATCCATATAGTAATAATCTCCATTAGTTGTTTCTGTAACTGTCACACCGTTTCCATTGGCATCTTGTAATACATGCTGCTCTAACTCGGCACCAAAATAATGGGTACTGTCATTTAAGGACTGGTAGGTCTTTCCATTTTCATCTGTAAAATAAACATCGTCATCGGTGCTGTATTCCATACCGCCAGCATCTACATATTCGCAGTCATAATTTTTGTAAATTGTTCTTTCTACAGAAACTGTATTTCCATCACTATCATACAGGGTGATTGTTGTGGTGGAAAGAATATCGGATGTAGCATCTGTTGTGGCAGTTGTGGTATTACTTGTCGTACCAGCTGTGGCATTACCTGCTGTACTGGCTGTAGTATTACCTGCTGTGCTATTTGCGGTATTACCTGCTGCACCACTTGCAGTATTACCTGCCGTACCAATGGAACTTACAGTATTTGATCCCTTCGTGGATGAAGAAGCCTTTTTATTTGAAGATACTATATTTGCAGCAGAATCAGAGGCAGAATTTCCGGTATTTTCTAAAGTTCCAGCTGAACAACCACTTAATGTCACCGCCGCCATAAGTGCTATCATTTTAACCAGTTTCATTTTCATAGTAAAATCCCCTTTCATTTTCTACTTTTGTAGAAGTTGGTTATATACTACATCTGTAGAAATTAAATGTCAATCACTTTTTCTACAATCGTAGAATTATTTAGGTTTTACTTCTGATATTCTTAATTCCAGATTACGCCCCAAAATCATTCCCATAATTTGCATGCCCCCATTATGAAACCCTCATCCAGGCAAAAACCGGAAGGATGCAACTCGCCAAGAATTGCATCCTTCCGGTTTTAAAACTATTTGTTTTACAACTATTTCTTTTACAACAAGCCTTTTATATTTCATATTCGGCAAAAAAATTTTATCACAACCAAGAATATTACTCAAACTCTTCCTCGGATTCCTCACTGCTCTCCCCGCCCATCCGCACACGGATTCCGTTGATCTCTACGTCTTCCATAGGAATCACCAGACACTTGCGGCCGTCAATGATCTTGGTCTCCACCAGTTCCACTTTATCTGGTTCAACATGGATCACTACATCCGGAGTTTTGATCTCGAATTTACGGGTATTGGTAATATTAGAGGCTACCATGGTGGCTTTTTCACCGGCTACCGCCTCATACTGGTTATCAAAAGTTTCCAGTTTCTCGTCTTCTACACCGCAGTCCTCAAAGAGACGTTTCACCTCAGACTGAGTGAGCACAACCGGGTCTGGGGAATCTTTCTGTGCTTCAATGATCTCGTTCAATTTCTCATGGATTCCAATAACGGTGTCATACTGACAGTCGTCACCAAGGGTTTCCTCAACCAGCATGTTGAAAGAATCACGCTGTCCGCCTGCGGAAAGCGGTGCTGTACATCCAAACACTTCGTCCACGAAAATGTCATGAAGCTGCTCTGCATTCTTAGAATAGTAGAGCATGCCGTGGATGTCTGTGCTTCTGTCATTAAATAACGGGAAAAGGAAGCCGTTCTCTGGCATTTCCACGATCCAGTCACGGATACGGTCCTGGATCAGATTTGCCTCCGCATTGTAGCAAAGACCTGCTTTAGACAGCTTCACTGGACAGATACTGCAAAGAAGGTGCTCATAAATCTCTTCAGAAGCATCATCCATATCGATTCCATCTGAAGTTCTTCCCGGGATATCGTACACAGCGTGTACCAGGATTATGTAGTAATTTTCCGGATAATCGTAATTTTCAATAATTTTGTCATAAAAGCTCTCGATTAAAGCGTCATCCTTCAGTTTACTGGCGCGGAGCTTCATGAGAAATTCGTGTTTGCCGCCCTCTTTTTCCTCTGCCAGTGGGAATTCCATATTCATCAAGTTCTTTCCAAGAGTACCAGAAAGGGTTTTCTTGAATATTTCAAAATATTTGAACATTTCTTCCTCCGAAAGGGAAAGGAATGCTTCTTTCAGTTCTGTTTTTTTATTCTTTTCAGCATCCACATAGCATCCACAAATTCTGGTAATGTTGCAGTTGGCTGGTGTCAGCTGTTTCTTGATTTCAGAAATTTCTTTTTTGTTCATTTATATATGTCCTCCAGTATTCCAGAAAATATGTTTTCAAAACCGATATCCCATCTCTGATATGAATTTGAGTCTGTTGCCTTGCTCTCCATTCATAAAGATTCTCTGAAAGTATTATCAGCTCTATGATTTCAGCTTTTTTATTTTAGCTTAACACTCCAGAAAATTTCAAGACTTACTTACAGAAACAATAAATCATGATTAATGGTCGTATAAAATAACTCCTTAAACTTCTCCATATCCCGTGTCTGTCCCAGCGCCCACATCATTTTCGTCACAGACGCCTCCAGCGTCATATCATAAGACTCCAGCACCGGGAACCGTTCCTTGATGACTTTTCCAACCTGGTAAACTTCCATGTCACTTCCCTCATGGGTAACCTGGGTCGCCATACACACAGGCTTGCCAGCTTCAATCCAATGCGCGATCGCATCTATAAAATTATCATTTTCGTAATGAGGCAGACCGCCTACACCGAAGGATTCAATGATCAGTCCGGAATAAGATGGAAAAAGAGCATCCAATACTTTCCCGTCAATCCCTGGAATCAGTTTGAGCAGAAAAATCTTCTGATTCATCTCATGATAAAACACCAGTGGCTTGGTGGACTGGTCTTTGTCATCAATATAAAAAATGATCTTCTGATCGTGAATGGATGCAATATCCGGATAATTAATGCTGGAAAAGGCATTGTAGCTTTTGGAAAATTCCTTCTTTGCTCTGGTTCCTGCGATCACTTTTCCCCCAAACACAATGGAAATTCCATGAGCGCGGTCGTGAGAGGCAAAGCGGAGACTGTCCAGAAGATTGGAACGTGCATCTGTAATTGCCAGGTCAATAGGTTTCTGTGCACCGGTAATCACGATAGGTCTGCGGTTATTCTGGATCAGATAAGACAAAGCAGCAGCCGTATATGCCATAGTGTCCGTTCCATGGCAAAGCACAAAGCCATCATAAAATTCATATTTGGATTCGATCAGTCTGGCCAGCTTCAGCCAATGGTCTGCGCACACATTGGTACTGTCCAGGGCAAAAGGCTGAACGGTATCAATGGTGCAGAATTCCCGGGCTTCAGGAATATATTCCAACAGCTCATCTGCAGAAATCTGCGGTGCCAGCCCCTCTGCTGTATATTTGGAAGCAATGGTCCCCCCGGTTGCAATAAGAAGTATCTTTTTCATGTTGTCCCCCTGTGTAATTGTTATCCACATGTTCAATCTGCTGTACCTGCATTTTCTCAAACCTTACTTTGTAGCGAAAAGCTTTTTTTCATAAGTATTTTACTTTGTATAGACAAAGGGCCCGCCCGAATCACCCCAGGCAGGCTCTTTTATCATTTTCTCCACTTTATATAATCTCAATTCTTTCAGAAAACATTTTGCAATACATACGATATAACAAGTTTCGGTCTTTATCTCACTTTTAGTTCTCCTCAGTTGTCTCTTCTGCAGTATCCTCTGCGTTCTCCTCAGAATCAGCGCTCTCGCTGCTGTCCTCGGCCTTGCTGTCTGCACTGTTCGCTTCTGCAGTCTCGTCTGTACTGTCAGCGCTGTCTGTAGTATCAGCTTCCTCTGCGCTGTCGCTCTTTGCAGCATCTGTCTCGGCAGTATCAGCATCATCGCTCTCATCTGCTGCCTCGACATCCTCAGAAGTAGTATCCTCAGTAGCATCTGTTGTATCTGCTGCTGCATCTTCACTTGTATCCGCTGTAGTCTCTTTAATTGTGAAACTGTGCTCATCTGTAATTGTCAAAGTAGAAAGCACCTTATCATTTACAGTAATATCAGCATCATCCAGCCATTTCTGAGTTGTCTCGGAATAGTATTCGCTGCGCTTGGTGTTCTCAAGGGACTCTTTCTTGGAAGCGGTTGCATCCTCGTCATTTACTTTGTCCATCCGAAGCACGTATACGCTGCTATCAGTCTCAACCAGCTCGCCGTAAACTTCGCCGTCCTTCAGAGTTCTCAGCGCTTCTACAACAGCGTCATCATAAGAATTGGAAATATCCTCATCATCACTGTCATTTGTGAAAATAGTTCCGGTCAGTCCGCTGTAAGTATCATCAACAGCCTTGGCTGTCTCGCCCATGTCTGCTGTCGGATCCTCTTTCATCTTATCCAGGATCTCCTGTGCCTGCTCCTTGCGGGTAGCAATATCATCATCGGTAAGGTCATCTCCACTGATGGAAATACTTACATAGCTGAAAGAAGACTGCTGTGCCTCCTCATCCGTTATGTTAACCTCAGCCTCATTGCGGATCGGATCGTAAATTCTCTGACGGTAAGTCTCAAGCTCCAGAAGAGTCTTAACCTGGTCTTCGGAAACAGCAAGCTCCTTCAGAGTGTCCTCGTCATTGTCCTGCATAAACTGTGCTGCTGCATCTGCAATAGCAGTCTCATCATCAGAAGTAACCTCAACACCGTAATCAGCTGCCTTCTCCTTCATGATGTACATCAGCTCAACCTGCTCCAGGAACTGTCCTACAGCCTGCTCACCGTATGTAGTACCAGCATCCTCATCTACTACCTGGCTCCAGATATTTCCTGCACTTCCCATAAAGCTCTTATACATAGCAACCGTCTGTGCCTGTGACTCACGTGCATACAGACTTACAACACCCATAGGAATGTCTGTGCCATCTACAGTTGCAACAGTCTTCTCTCCATCTATAGACTTACTTCCACATCCGGAAAGCATTCCAATTGCCATTACGCCACTTAATGCCACTACGGTTGTGTTCTTCACGATTTTCTTCATATTGATCACCAATTACCCTTTCACTGATGTGCCGCTTAGTCACCACGCACAGCCAGCATGATTTCCCAATGCGGACACGCTAATAAGAGTATAAAACTTTTTTCCCATGAGGGCAAGTAGAAAGGGGAAAATCTGATAGAATTCACACAATTTTCGCGAATTTCCATCGGATCTTTCCCACCCAGAGACTACTTTAAATCAAAATATCCGAAAGCATTCAACAGCCCAGCCGTCTACTACTTTTCGCTCTTTCCTTCCTCTTCCACCAATTCCATCAGTTCCTTTGCAAACACCGTCAGCGCCTGCACAATATCCCCCACTGGTGCAAACAGGAACTTCGGCTCTTTATCCGGTTTAAACTGCAGCTGTCTGCGGTACTTGGCAACCAGCGGCGGAATTCCTTCCGGGTTCAGATGTGCATTTTCGTAAAGGGTGATCCTGATCTCACGCTGCATCTGCTTGATTTCCGTAATGTAGCCCTGATGTGCCAGTGCTTTCAGTCTTGCAATAGCTAGCAGATTCAGCACTGCTTTCGGCGGCTCCCCAAACCGGTCGATCAGTTCTTCCAGCATATCATCATACTCCTGCTGGGACTCAATCCCTGCAATGCGCTTATAAATATCCAGCTTCTGGAATTCATTGCTGATGTAGGTGTCCGGAATAAAAGCATCCATATTCAGATCAATGGTAGTCTCGAAGTCTTCCATAGTATGAATACCCTTTGCCTCTTTGACCGCCTCGCTAAGCATTTTACAGTAAAGATCATAGCCCACTGCGTTCATATGCCCATGCTGCTGTGCTCCCAGCAGATTTCCCGCGCCACGAAGCTCCAGGTCACGCATGGCGATCTTGAATCCACTTCCCAAATCTGTAAACTCACGGATAGCAGAAAGTCGTTTTTCCGCCACCTCCCGAAGCATGGTGTTCCTTCGGTACATCAGAAACGCATACGCCGTCCTGTTGGAACGTCCGATCCTGCCTCGCAGCTGATAAAGCTGGGAAAGTCCGTACTTGTCAGAATCATGGATGATCATGGTATTCACATTGGAAATATCCAGTCCTGTCTCGATAATAGTAGTGGAAACCAGCACATCAATGTCCCCATTGATAAAATCGTACATAACCCGTTCCAGTTCTCTCTCGCTCATCTGTCCATGGGCAAAATCCACCCTTGCGTCCGGCACCAGTTTGGAAATCCGCAGGGCAACCTCATCAATATCTGTAACCCGGTTATAAACATAATAAACCTGGCCGCCTCTTCGCAGCTCTCTTCCGATAGCTTCCCTGACAGTCTCCTCATCATACTCCATTACATAAGTCTGGATCGGCATACGATCCATAGGCGGCTCCTCCAGCACACTCATGTCACGGATTCCGATCATACTCATATGAAGGGTTCGTGGAATGGGAGTCGCAGTCAGAGTCAGAACATCAATATCCTTTTTCAGCTGCTTGATTTTCTCCTTGTGGGTAACACCGAAACGCTGTTCCTCGTCAACGATCAGAAGCCCCAGATTCTTATACTCCACATCCTTAGAAAGAACTCTGTGAGTACCGATCACAATGTCTACCTGTCCTTTTTTCAGATCCTGCAAAGTCTTTTTCTGCTGGGCAGGTGTACGGAATCGGCAAAGCAGATCCACGCGCACCGGAAACTCCTTCATTCTCTGGACAAAGGTGTTGTACACCTGCTGCGCCAGAATGGTAGTTGGTGCAAGGTAAACAACCTGCCGGCTCTCCTGCACCTCTTTAAACGCTGCGCGAAGAGCAACCTCCGTCTTACCATATCCAACATCTCCGCACACCAGACGATCCATGATCTTGGTGCTCTCCATATCCCGCTTGGTATCCTCAATGGCGTTCAGCTGATCCTCTGTCTCCTCATATGGGAACATTTCCTCAAATTCCTTTTGCCACACTGTATCCGGGCCACACACATACCCCTCTTTTTCCTGACGCACAGCGTAAAGCTCCACCAGCTCTTTGGCGATATTTTTGACAGCGCCCTTTACCTTGGACTTCGTGCGATTCCACTCCTGGGTTCCCAGCTTGTTCAGCTTCGGTGCCCTGGCTGTATCTGCGCCGGAATATTTCTGCAGCGCATCCAGCTGCGTCGCCAGAATATACAGATTGCTTCCGTCACGGTATTCAATCTTGATATAGTCTTTTAAGACCTTATCTACTTCAACTTTTTCAATTCCACGGTAAATTCCCAGTCCATGCTTTTCATGGACCACATAATCCCCGATAGACAGCTCTGCAAAATCCTGGATCCGCTTGCCGTTGTAGACTTTTTTCTTTTTCTTTTTTTTCTGCTCCTGACCGAAAATATCGGACTCTGTGATCACCGCAAATTTGATCAGTGGATACTCAAAGCCTTTCCGGGCGTGTCCATAGAGGACCATAATTTCCCCTGGATTGATCACACGATCATAATCTGAACCGTAAAAAGCATTCAGCTCATGCTCCTGCAAATCCTTCGCCAGACGCTCCGCCCTTGTCCTGGAACCGGAAAGCAAGGCAATCTGGTAGCCTTTTTTCTTATACTTTTTCAGATCCTCCACCAGAAGCTCAAAGCTGCTGTTATAAGAAGTTACACTCTGCACCGTCAGATTGTATTTCTCCGAGGCAAAATTCCACTCCACGCCTCTTGGCTCCAATGCCGACAACGACACTGCACGAAGTTTATTCAGTTCTTTCTGAACCTTGGAAAATTCACAAAGCCACTGAACCGGAAGGTTCTTTTCCCCTTTTTCTTCGCGATGTGTGCGGCTGGCGGCATACTCTTCCTCCACGCCCAGTCCGTTTTCCAGAATACGGTTGGGTTCATCCAGAAACAGAAGCATTTTTTCTTTGGGAAAATAATCCACAAAAGATACCATCTTTTTGCCATCATTCCACTCCACAGCCGGATA
This sequence comes from Ruminococcus sp. Marseille-P328, assembly GCF_964249465.1. Lineage (NCBI taxonomy): Bacteria > Bacillati > Bacillota > Clostridia > Eubacteriales > Oscillospiraceae > Ruminococcus > Ruminococcus sp. Marseille-P328. The sequence continues at coordinate 20,727 of NZ_CAXUBQ010000003.1, forward strand.
AATGGCAATCTCATCCAGATTTTCAAGAGAGCGCTGGCTCTCTGCGTCAAAGCTTCGGATAGAATCCACTTCATCTCCCCATAGCTCAATTCTCCATGGATTCTCTTCTGTAAGGGAATAAATATCTACTATACCACCGCGCACAGAAAACTGTCCCGGCATTTCCACCTGTCCTACGCGTTCATATCCAAGCTGCACAAGGGTATTTTTCAGCACATCCATGTTGATCACGCTGTCAGAATAGAAATGAAGCACCTTTTTCCCAATTTCTTCCAGAGGCATCAGATAATCCATACAGCCGTCAATGCTGGTAACCACCGTCAGTTCCTTCTGCTCCAGAAGTGCCTTTACCACACACATTCTCTGGCGGATCAACAGATTTCCCTGAATATCTGCCTGGAAAAAGAGAAGATCCTTCGCCGGGTAAAACATGGTATTTTTGTCATAAAAGCGCAAGTCCTCGAAGATTTCCTTAGCCTGGCGCTCATCTCCTGCGATCACAAGGCGCATAGGTGTTTTGCCGGAAAGCCCATGGATCAGATGTGCCTTCTGGGATTCCAGGCAGCCTGTGATCTGCACAATGCCCTGATTTTTCTCAAGGCTTTTCTCTATTTCTTCAAATTCTGCCATCCCCTTCAGGGGCTGGGTAAATGAAAGCATGGCTTTCCTCCTTTTCTCAAAAGCCTCACCTCAGAGCCCACCCAAAACATGAAACCATTCCTGCAAGTTATCTGCACGTCATAATTTTCACAAAGCTTTTGGGGGACGCTCCAGGGGCAAAAGAAGCCCAGCTTGTTGCTGGACTTCCTTTGTTACTCAGTAACCCTCTTTCGGTTGTATTCATTCATCGCCGCATCCGGACCATCTGTTATGATTTTTTCTACAGCGTCTGCTGCAAACTCAATTGCTTCATCCACGAGCTTGCGGTCCCCGGATGAAAAACGGCCAAGCACATGGTCTGCCAGATCCCATCCTTTTGGTTTGGCTCCTACACCAATTTTTACACGCATGAATTTCTGTGTGCCAAGTCTGCCAATAATGTCCTTCAGACCATTATGGCCGCCTGCACTGCCCTGCTTCCGGATACGAAGCTGTCCCGGCTCCAGATCAATATCGTCCTGAATAATGATCAGCTCACTCTCCGGATCAATTTTGAAATAAGCAGCCATCTCCTGTACCGGTCCACCGCTTAAATTCATAAAGGACAAAGGTTTCATAAAGATTACCTTCTCTCCTCCGATGAATCCGGAACCGTACATAGCATTAAATTTTACGCCGCCCTGCGGAATCTTATGACGTTCCACAAGCACATCGATCGTATCAAAACCCATATTGTGGCGGGTCGCCTCATACTGCTTCCCGGGGTTTCCCAGTCCAACAACTAAATACATAATCTTATTTTCCTTATTCTACTACGAAAGTCCTCCACAGCAATTCCAAAGCTCTGGTCAGCCACAGCCCTGTAATCACTGCCGCAACCGGCTTAACCAATAGCATAAAACAGATGACTTTCATTTATTATCGAATGATATGAGTGTCAAAAGGTCTTTTGACACTCATTTGATACCCGGATTGCTACGCAGCTACGCTGCTCCCGCAATCCTCCAAATATTCGAAATCCGCTGATTTACTGCGTAAATCGCTACTTTCTCATATTTGGCGTGTCCCAAGTTCAAAAGCCTTATCGTGCAAGCACGAACAGCTTTTTGACCTTTTGACACTGGTATCATCAAATTAGTTGAAATAAACCATCTCATCAGCCAGAGGTTCGCACGGGGTCACATTCTCTGCATAAAGAACAATTCCCTCGCCCTGGTACTCAGAACGGTTTTCAAAGGCGACCTTGGCAGTCACCTCAACCCATTCACCTGGCTTCAGCTTCGGGGCATATGCACTCTTGCAGATATAGCCCAGGAATGAAGTATCATCTGCGCAGCAGGTCATGGCAGTACGTCCTGGAATAAAGAACTTGCTGCCCATTCCTCTCGGACGTCTTGCACGAGCCTTAAAGCGAAGAGTTTTTCCCACATAGCGATCCGGATGATCCATAGCATCTACAAACCAGATTCCGTAATCTTCAGGCGGAATATCTACAATCTCTGCATCCAGGTCAAATGGCATCTGATCTGCGAAAATATCCGTCATCTCGCCTTCTTCGTCCTCAAAAATAACCTCTGCACTTGGGTTTACAACCTTAATGCTTCTGCGGAAGTTTGCAAGAGGATATTCTTTCTTGCTGCGGTTAAACACAACCATATCCGCATTACGAACCATATCCATAAAAATGGATTTCATATTCTGCATATATACCTGGAATGTGCTTGCATCTACACAGGTAATGTGCTGTTCAATTCCCCAGCCTGCCGGGAGCTTCATCTCCTCAAATTTGCTTACCAGCCACATTCCATTATATTCCATAACCACACGCTCCGGCTGATGGATAATATCCAGTGCCTGAAGGCGCTCCGGTGTAAAATCTTCTTCTTTCTCAATAACCTCAACTACAACATTATCTTTTGCAAGAGCCTCTTCATCGTACTCTTCCTCTCCCTCTTCGCAGAGAATGAGAAGTGTCTTTCCCTCTGTACGGAAGTAATCCTGCTGGAGGGTAAAGCTGAGGAAAGAGGTCTTGCCGCTTTCCAGAAAGCCGGTTATGAGATAAATCGGTACTGTAATTTCATCCATTTACAGAAACCTCCCTGTATTTTTCTTAAAAGCAGTGCATTCACGTAATACCGCTTATAAACAGCAACAAATAAGCTTACAAAAAGCCTTTTATCCCGTTTATATGTCAATCATTAAGCTACGCCGAACAGCTTGGCCAGTTTCTCTTCATTTAACTTGGAACCAATTACGCAAAGACGTCCGGTGTACTCTGGTGAACCTTCACGGATCTCAGTTTCTTCCGGAACCATGTCGAAGTAGATCCAGGTTCCGTCCTCTGCCGGAAGCATTCCCTTAGCACGAAGGATCACGCCATACTCTTCAGAAGCGGAAAGGCTCTCCAGCATTTTCTCAAGCCCTTCTCTTGTAAACTTCTTAATAGTCTCACGTCCCCAGCTGGTAAATACTTCGTCTGCGTGATGATGGTGATGATCATGATGATGTCCGCAGCCACATTCTTCATCATGGTCGTGATGATGCTCATGATCGTGGTCATGTCCGCAGCCACATTCTTCATCATGGTCGTGATGATGCTCATGATCGTGGTCATGTCCGCAGCCGCACTCGTCATCATGGTCGTGATGATGATGCTCGTGATCGTGGTCATGTCCGCAGCTACACTCCTCATCATGGTCGTGATGATGATGCTCATGATCGTGGTCATGTCCGCAGTTGCACTCCTCATCATGGTCGTGATGATGATGCTCGTGATCGTGGTCATGTCCACAGTCACACTCGTCGTCATGATCGTGATGGTGATGATGCTCATGCTCCTCTTTCAGCAGCTCATCCGCCAGAGATACCGGATGCTCCATAACCTCCAGGATTTTCTTTCCATCCAGCTTCTCAATCGGAGTGGTAATAATAGCTGCCTTCTCATTGATAGAACGAAGAAGCTCCATAGACTCCATTGCTTTCTTCTCGTCTACAATATCGGTACGGCTCATGATAATCGCGCCTGCATACTGAACCTGATTGTCAAAGAACTCGCCGAAGTTTCTCATATACATTTTGCATTTCTTGGCATCAACAACTGTAGTGTAGCTGTTCAGCTGAATATCAACATCCTCTTCCACACCCTGTACAGCCTTGATAACGTCGGAAAGCTTACCAACACCTGATGGCTCGATCAGGATACGGTCCGGATGATACTTCTCTACAACTTCCTTCAGGGAAGCACCAAAATCTCCAACCAGAGAACAGCAGATACATCCGGAGTTCATCTCACGGATCTCGATTCCGGCATCTTTCAGGAATCCCCCGTCAATACCAATCTCACCGAACTCATTCTCGATCAAAACTACCTGCTCACCTTCAAATGCTTCTTTCAGCAGTTTCTTAATAAGAGTTGTCTTACCAGCTCCAAGGAAACCGGAGATAATGTCAATCTTTACCATTTTGTATTCCCCTTTCTATTATGCCAGAAAAAGGGGACATGACCAAGTCACATCCCCTAATATATTTATCCCAATTTCACAGTTTTATGCAAATCAGCCGTTGATCATGAAGTGCATAAGCTTATCAATGTCTTCTTTCTCATATGCAACGATCTCAAGCTCCGGAATCTCACCGTTAGAGAAGATGTTTGCAAGAGATACATACTGTGATAATTTAGATTTCAGGTTCAGTCTGTCACCTTCGCCAGTTACAAGCTCTACTTTACCAGCGCAGCTGTCTACTACATCAAAAAATTTCTGAATGTCTTTAATATTAGATACCTTCATGTCAATATTCTCCTTTCAACATGTACAACTTTTTCCATTTCTTTTTGTTCGGGCTCATTATATCTCAACTTTTTCCAAATAGCAACAGGTTTTTCACCTTCTGGGAAAAAATCCCCAACAGTCACAAACAAAACCCGAATTTGCCCCATTCTTTGGGTATTTTTAATACTAAATTATCACAGCAATCTGAAAATTGTCTGTGAGAATTGTTCCTTGCGGAATTTGGCAGCTTCTAATACTGGAACACAGCAACCCCGTAAGCTGGCAGCGGATAAGCAAAGGAGAACGGACGATTGTCACAATCCTGCTTTTCTGCCTTAAATACCTTCTTCGCAGTCTGTCCGTTTTCATCCAGAACCAGTGTGTATTGTTTCTTCTTCGGCACACCAACACGGTAATCCGGACGTTCTACAGGAGTGAAATTGCATACTACCAGAAGGTTATTTCTTTTTGTAGGGGATTTCCTTACGAAGCTGTAAATACTTCTGTCCCCGTCATCTGCATTGATCCACTCAAAGCCAGACGGATCCGTATCCGTTCCATAGAGCGCAGGATATTTGCGATACATCTTCAGCAATGTCTGCACAAAATCCTTCAAATCCCGATGCTTCTCTTCCCCAAGAAGGAACCAGTCAAGTTCTCTCTCCTCGCTCCACTCTCGAAGTTGACCGAATTCCTGCCCCATAAATAAAAGCTTCTTGCCCGGATGGCAGAACATAAATGTATAAGCAGCCTTCAGATTCTTAAACTTATCATCTAGCTCACCTGGCATTTTCTCCAGCATAGACTTCTTCAGATGAACCACCTCATCATGGGAGATTACTAACACATATTTCTCACTGTAAGCATATGTCATGGAGAAAGTCATCTTATTATGGTTAAACTTACGGAAATAGGGGTCCAGCTTCATATATTCCAGGAAGTCATTCATCCAGCCCATGTTCCATTTCAGGGAAAATCCAAGGCCGTCATCCTCTGCCTTACCTGTAACCTTCGGCCATGCGGTAGACTCCTCTGCAATCATCACAGTACCATGGTTTCTTCCAAGAACCACTGTATTCAGATGCTTAAAAAACTCAATTGCTTCCAGATTCTGATTTCCGCCATATTTATTGGCTACCCACTGACCATCATTCTTTCCATAATCCAGATACAGCATGGATGCAACGGCATCCACACGAAGACCGTCCACATGACACTCCTCGATCCAGAACAGAGCATTTGCGATCAGGAAGTTCTTTACCTCCGGTCTGCCATAATTGTAGATCTTGGTTCCCCAGTCCGGATGCTCTCCCTGTCTGGGATCTGCATGCTCATAAACTGCAGTTCCGTCAAAATTCGCCAGTCCATGGGCATCCTTGGGAAAATGTGCCGGCACCCAGTCCAGAATAACCCCGATTTTCTGTCTGTGAAGATAATCTACCAGATATTTGAAATCCTGGGGTGTTCCATAGCGGGAAGTAGGCGCATAATAACCGGTGACCTGATATCCCCAGGAACCGTCAAAGGGATGCTCTGCAATCCCCATCAGCTCCACATGTGTATAGCCCATATCCTTCACATACTGGGCAAGCTTCACCGCCAGTTCCCTGTAATTGAAAAAGCCTTTCTCATTCTCCTCTGTAGCCGGATGCTTCATCCAGGAGCCAGGATGTACCTCATAGATCGCCATGGCATCCTTAGTCTCGTCAAATTTCTGACGATTCTTCATCCAGGTGGTATCTTTCCATTTGTAATCCCCGATATCCGTGATTCTGGATGCCGTTCCCGGTCTTAATTCTGCCTCATTTGCATAAGGGTCAGCTTTATAAATATGCTCCCCGTTCATTCCTACAATAAAAAACTTATACAGCTGTCCAATCTTCGCTCCAGGGACAAATGTCTCAAATACACCGATCGGACCTGCCTTTTTCATTGGAGCAGCCTGTTCATTCCAGTCATTAAACTCTCCAATTACAGAAACAGCTTGCGCATTAGGTGCCCATACTGCAAAATAAACACCTTCTTTTTTCCCTTGTTTCACAGGATGTGCGCCAAGCTTTCTGTAAATATCATAATGGGTTCCCTGACCAAAGAGATACTGGTCAAGCTCTGTAAACTGTAATTTCTCTCCCATCAGAAAGTTACCTCCCTAAACTTTCAAATTCTTATGCACATTATAGCATACTCTTTTCCTCCATGCCACCAAAAACTTGTCTATTATTCATAAAAAATCTACATCAAAATTCATTTTTACTGTAAAAAAATACGCCTGTACTTTGACATTTTTCTCATAAGTACAAGCGTATACTATCATTCACACTATACAGCATCTGCGATTTCCGGAAGTCACGAAGCTTAACACATATGCCAGACAGGCTCTAGAGCCTCTTATTTTCTCCGTTATTCGCCTGAGTCGCTGCTAAAATCCCCTTCGCTATTCTCACTGCCGTCTGTGTATCCGTCACTTTCACTGCCGTCGCTTCCATCACCGGAACCATCACTGAAGTCGCTCTCATCTCCATTACTGCTGTCATCTGAACTGCCATCAGAAGTTCCATCTGTGGAAGAGTCCTCAGAAGAGCCATTTCCATTATATCCAGGCACATAACCTGCATCAAGGGCGCTCTGCCAGAACTCTGCATATTTTGCTGGCTGAAGGGTAACATTCTTCGCCGCTGCCATCTCACTTACCGTTACCAGTTTATATCCCTGTGCAATAAGATCTGGAATCAGTCTGAGTGCCGCATCAACTGAAGGACCATGAATATCATGCATCAGAATAACGGCTCCGTCTCCCAGATTGCTGTCATTCATAATGCCATTGTAATCCAGATCTGCATCCAGATATTTCCAGTCCAGACTGTCAATAGACCACAAAATAAAAGGTTTCCCAACTGCCGAAATAATTTCATCATTGCAGTCTCCATAAGGCGGACGAATTACCGTGGACTCCTGTCCACAGGCATCAATCAATGCCTGATCGGTATCGCCGAATTCCTTTATAACATCATCAATACTCAGATTCAGCATATCCTGATGATCCCAGGAATGGTTTCCGATCTCACAGCCAAGTTCCACCATTCTCTTCACTTCGTCCGGATACTGTCCAACCAGCTGTCCCAACATAAAGAAGGTAGCATGTGCATTGTTCTCCTCCAGACAGTCCAGAAGCTTGTCTGTATACTGTCCCGGACCATCATCAAAGGTAAGTGCGATCAAAGGGCGTTTCTTCTCAGCATTGTAAGAACCATCCTCATTAAAATAATAATCGTTTACCCCCTTGGTCACCCAGCCGGTCTGCATGTATCCATTGGAATCAAATGCATATTTCACTCCGTCAATCTCTGCAAAACCATTGGTATAATATGTACCATCTGCATTCTGATACCAGCGTCCGCTGGAATCCTCATGCCAGCCTGGAGTCAGTGAAGAAACCTTGGTCACATCGCTCTGTCCTTTCAGAGGCTGTCTCAGAGCATCTGTAGAATTGGAATCCGCATTCGAAGCAGCTCCGTCACCTGCATCCGCCTGCACGCTCTGTGATTTTCCAGTACTCTTTCCTCCCACACGACTTACGATTGGAAAAATCACTCCTCTTATTACAAAAATCACAGCCAGCACCATTGCCACAACATAGGTAACCAGCTTAATGATCTTCCTTCGTCTTATCTGGCGCTGTTTCCTGCGCATTCTTTCGCGCAAAACCCTTCTATCCATTCATATTCCCTCTTTATCTCTCGTTACATAGTGGAAAAAATTTTCCGCAAAAAAGTTCTGTCATAGCACTTCTCTCAGCTCCAGATCATCTGTTACAAGAAGAATATCCGCTTTCTTTCCAACAGAAAGGGAACCAACTTCATCATAAATACCAATACTCTTTGCCGGATTTCGTGTTGCTGCAAAAATCGCTTCTTCAAGGGGAACACCAAAAGAAACAGCCTTGCGCATACAATCATACAGGTTCGTAGCAGAACCGGCAATCGTACCGTCCTTCAAAGTTGCCTTACAGTCCTTCATCGTTACTTCCTGTCCACCCAGCTGGTAGGTTCCGTTCTCCATTCCAGTAGCCATCATAGAGTCACTGATCAGTACAATCCTCTCTGGTCCAAACATCTTAAATGTAGCGCGGATCACAGCGGGATGAATGTGAATGCCATCACAGATCATCTCTGCCATACACTGCCCATCATCACAGGCAGCTCCGATCAGTCCTGGTTCTCTGTGCGCCAGTGGCTGCATGGCATTATAAAGATGTGTCACATGGTGTGCACCTCTTCTCATGGCCTCCGCTGCTGTATCGTAATCAGCTGCTGTATGACCAAGGGAAATGCACACCTCATTATGTACCTCATCAATGAATTCCATAGCACCATCCACATTCGGTGCCAGAGTTACCAGCTTCACCATATTTCCGGAATATTCATTCAGTTCACGGAAAAATCCGGCATCCGGTTTGCGGATATAGCCCTCCACATGGGCACCTTTTTTCTTCGCATCCAGAAACGGTCCTTCCATATTGATTCCCCGGACAGTGGCTCCGGCTTTCATTTCTCCCACAGTCTTAATAGTGGCAAAAATTTCCTTCAGTTCTTCTGCCGGCAATGTCATGGAAGTAGGACAATAGGAAGTAATTCCGTGGCTCTTTTCGTATTTCAGAATAATCTTAAGTCCCTCCGGATCAGCATCAGAAAAATCATGTCCAAATGCACCGTGACTGTGAATATCCACCAGCCCCGGAAGCACCCTGAGCCCAGCCGCGTCTACAATCGTCTTGTCCGTAACCTCATCCTCAGAAGCCACGATTCTATGATTCTCCACATACAGATCCTGTAATCTGAAGCTTCCATCCTCCTGAAAAACTTCTCCGTTTTTAATAATCATAACTCCATTCCCTCCTGAGATTCATTGGCTGCTGTTTCTATTATAAACAGCAACCGTCAATTCTCTGTACTGTCATCCTGTGTATCTGTTGAAGCATCCGCTGCTGTGCCTGTATCTGCGGTTGCACCAGTTTCCTGATCTTCTGCTGTATCCCCGCCATCCGTGCTCTGTCCGTCAGTTGTACTGCCATCTGCATGATCTGCTGCTTCTGTTCCCTCAGCAGCCTGTGCAGCCTCACCTTCAGCAGATGTATCCGCTGCTGTCTGATCATAATTTGCATTTGCAATAATGAAATCCTGAACTCTCATAAGTCCGATACTCTCATCCACTGCAACCTGACCGTAAGTATCGATAAGAACTGCAAGATCGCCAGAAGCATACTGCTCTACCAGCTGATTCTGGATTGCAAGGCTTTCCTCATCCTCCAAAGTCATTCCCTCTGCGTCCATGATTCCCTGAATAAGCAGATTCTGTTTTACCTTGGCCTGGGCATACTGCTGGCACTGGGCTTCGAAATCATCCATGGAAACGCCCTGAGACTCTACGAAGTCTTCAAGCTCCATATTTCCCTGCTTCGCGTATGCTTCTGCCTGTTTCTTAAATGTCTTCACTGCCTCTTCTACGTCTTTCTCCGGATATTCCACAACCTCAGAATTGGTGTAAACAGTATTCCATGCAGTGCTGCGCAGACTGCTGTCGGCCTGATCCTGTGCCTCCTGCTCCAGCTGTGCGCGAACAGAAGCCTTATATTCATCAATTGTCTTGTAATCGGTATTCGCTGCAACCCAGTCATCGGTCAGTTCCGGTGGTCTCTTAAAGCTCTGCACGGTAATCTGGAATACTGCATCCTGTCCAGCCAGTTCACTGTTGCGGTAGCTCTCCGGGAAGGTTACCGGTACGTCTTTTGTCTCCCCCTTCTTCATTCCCACGATTCCTTCTTCAAATCCGGGAATCATTGTGCCGCTTCCGATCACAAGGTCATAATTATTACCGGTTCCACCTTCAAAAGCTTCCCCGTCTTTTGTACCTACGAAATTAATAGTAGCGGTATCACCATTCTGGATGACAGCGTTCTCATCTGTCACTTCCACTGAATTGTCTTTCAAATTCTCTGCGATACGATTCTCAATATCCTCATCTGTCACTTCTGGTACAGAATTATCAAGAGTTATCCCCTTATAGTCTGCAATTGTAACGTATTTCTCCACATTATCCACTGAAACCAGGCGTGTCGCACCGGTAGAATCTGTATAAGGTTCCTGTACCTCTTCTTCCTCTGCCGAATCCTCTGCCTGCTGCTCTGTGGCAGTGCTCTCACTCTCTGTACTGGTAGTTTCTTTATCACTTCCGCAGCCATTTACAGCAAGTGCCATACACATTACTAATGCTGCCAAATATACTTTTCTTTTCATTTCATACTCCCTTCAGTTACTCTTTTATAAAATTATCACATTTTCTATTAAAAAGGAAGCCCACTGAGGCAATCATTTTTATTTTATCTCCGCCGCGTTACTGTTCACTGGTAACGTTCCGCGAGGTGTTTTATGTGAACAAAGTTCACATAAAACCCGAGAATCTCAGCGCAAAATCATGCGAATCCATGCCCTCTTTGCAGCTGGTCTTATCAGCCCCCATTCATAGGCGGTACAGGAGTGGGTCTGGATGGGTCAAATACCTGGCTTACGTCAAACAGATCTGCCAGCATGTCCGGATTGTAATACATTCGGTATCCATCCACGTTTCTTCTTCCCATCCGGAAATATTCATCTGTCATCTGTACAAAATATTGATTAGAATCCACGTTGCAATAATAATCATATCCCTGGGATTTCAGATATTCAAATTTCTCATTGCCAGTATACTCTCCGCCGTTATTAATATCTGCTCCGAAAGCAAAGATAATAATATCTGTTCCGCCAATAAGAGGGTCAATGTTCTCTTTGAAATTCTGTGTATCTGTTTCAAGGCGTTCCATGGAAACTGTGGACATGTTTTTATGTCCCCATGTATGGCTGGCAAAAGTCCAGCCCTCCGCCTTCATAGCATCTGCAACCTTTTTCGCTTCTGCCCGCTCTATATCCAGATCAAAATCAGGATGCGCGTCAAGCCACGCCTTTTTATCATCATTCAGATCATCTGGTCTTGTCTGATAGCTGATATCTGTGCGGTAACCCAGGATTCCATTGTAGCCTGTAAGCGCTACAATTCCCTTATGTCCATGATATGCAAAATCAGGATGTTCCTCCACAAACCGGTCGATCAGCGGTACAACATCATAGTCACCTACAACTGTGCTTCCATCATCCTGTACATATTCGTTGCGGATCTTCCCCTCTTCATCTATAACAAGCTTGGTGGCAATTCCATCTCCATCCTGGGAGTGGTAATAACATACATCGTCCTGCGAAAGGACAAACGGTGTTTTTCCCTTAGGAAGATAAACCTGCTTTGCCTGCATTTTCCCATTTTCATCAACGTCTGCCAGATCATAAAGGTTTACCATTACATATCCCTCGTCATACATGATCTGGGTTATCTTATTAAACTCATCCATAGTGGTCATAACCTGATTATAACCATCTGTCTTGTAATCTCCATCAAACGCCTTGGAAGTATCCACGATCAGGGAATGATAAAAAATGTGAGTTACCTGTTCCGGAGACCAGGCTACACATTTATCCTTTTTCTTCTGGAATTTCTCTGCAGCATTCTGAAAATGGACATTTCTCACATATGCATTATCCTTCTGCAAAAGGCTGATTGCACCGTCATAATCATACTGGGCTGCTTTCTCCTTAGCTGTGGTCAGTACTTTCTTCTCGTGACGGATCTGCCTCCTGATGATACCTGTGCCGGCAGCTGCTGCCTGTGGCATAACCCCATTTAAATTTATGGCTGCTGTCTGGGCTGCTTCCTGCTCTGGCTGATTTGCAGAATCTGAAGAATTATCTTCTGTTTTCTCTTTATCGGACATATTCCCGGATTTATCCTGTGCAGTATCCTCTGAATTGTCATCTGTATTTCCAGTTGTCTCATCACTGTCATCTGCCGTGCCTTCACCAGATTCCGGTTGTATATCTGTACTGTCTGAGCTGTCAGCAGCTTCCTCTGTATTAATATCGGGGTTTTCGGTGCTTTCGGGGTTTTCGATGCTTTCGGTGCTTTGGTCAGCCTTTGCCAGTTCTTCTGCTGCCTTGCTCTCTTTACCGGAATTCTTATCAGGAACCAAATCCCTTACCTTGGCTACCAGCGTTTCCATGCCGTCTTTTAACCCTGTCTGCTCTCTATAAAAGTATCCCACACCGCCCAACACTGCCAAAGCAGTAATAATAAGAGCCAGATTACGATTCCGTATCTGCCTCTTCTTTCTCTTCAGATTGCGCTCATGTCTCTCGCGCCGTCGTTCTTCGTAATATATCTCTTCCTGGTGTTCCTTCTCTGCCAGTTCCTGTAATTCTCTGTCAAGCTCCCGCTTGGACTGGCTGTCGGGAACTTTATTCTCTTCCAGACCAGGCTGTTCCTGTTCTGTATCCGATTTCTTCATAATGTATAACTCCTAACTATACTGTAAGCCCCCCTCAAAACACCTTCTTCCCGCAAGACCAGTTAATAAAGAAAACCTACAAAGCTTCCTATTAATCCTGAACGGAATCTGTAATCTGGCATTTATTATAACCATACCAGATAAATCTATCCATTCTGTAACCAGTAGATTTCTATTATACATGATATTCAAAATAATTACCACCTCTTCTCAGTAAATATCCTTGCATTCTATTGCCATATATTGTTAAAATAAAAAACACATGATAAAATATGTTTTAACCTCAAATATCAAAAATATTAAGCTCTATATCAGTCACTCTAAAGGAGGAAAATATGAACAGATCAGATATTATGCGCATCAGCGCACTATTTGAAATAGCCCTGGGTTCTGCTTCTTTGATCGCAGCCCGCTTCTGGATCGGAACCACTAATATTGTGGGCAGACATGTAAGCCATGGTGATACTACAGAGGCTTTTGCACTTACTTATGCATTTACACTTCTTCAGATTGCAATTGGAATTATAGGCGTGATGAATGCAGAAAAAGGAAGAATGAGCACCGATATCTTTGGAATTCTGGCCTTTATCCCGCAGATTGCCCACTTCTTTCATATTAAGGGAAGTATTATACTGGTTCTTATGAATCTTGCAGCATTTGCGGTACCGGTTATATATACTTTCACGGCTTATAAGCTTTTCAAAGGAGATAACAAAACAATTGCCTTTTCCCAAAAATGATGCTAAAATGTAGTTTATGTGAAACAAGAATGTAACTGTTCAGTTTCTTCACGGTCACACGTTTTGCGGAACCGTGCAGGCTGAATAGTTATTAAGAAACTTTATAATATAGTAGGAGGATAAGTATGCATCCAGTAACAATCGTCCTTCTGGTGATTCTCGTAATCCTCATCGGATTACTGGTTGGTTTATATTTCTTTGGCAAGAAGACCCAGAAGAAGCAGGAAGAACAGCAGGCACAGATCGAGGCAAGTAAACAGACCGTTTCCATGCTCGTTATCGATAAGAAGAGAATGCCACTTAAGGAATCAGGTCTCCCACAGATGGTCATCGACCAGACACCGAAGCTTCTCCGCCGCTCCAAGATGCCGATCGTTAAGGCTAAAGTCGGACCGAAGATTTCCATTCTTATCGCAGACGAGAAGGTATTCGACCTTATCCCTGTGAAGAAAGAGATCAAAGCTGAAGTAAGTGGACTTTACATAGTAGGTGTAAAAGGCATCCGCGGTAACCTGGACGCTCCGGTTAAGAAGAAAAAAGGATTTTTCGCACGTTTTAAGAAATCTGCTGATGAAGCTCAGGCAGCCCAGAATGAGACTAAGAAATCCAAAAAGAATAAAAAGAAATGATTATTTTAGCCCTGCCATTATGATGGCAGGGCTATTTTAATGCTCCTTTCCCCATATTGTAATGCCAGACATTATTTCCTGCGTGTTGCATTTTATCAAGAATCTTTCTCTCATTTCAAAAAGGATCCTGCATTTCTGCAAGATCCTCATTCTCAATCTTATTTCTCATTATCCATATAAAATTTTCTAAGAAAATACGTCGGCGTACAGCTCCATGCGTGACAGTAGCTGTTAACCATGCTGGAGCCATAAGGGGATTCCTCCCGGTTGTATGGATTGTACAGTTCCCAGAAGGTGTCGGCGCCGTCGCGGATCATCTCGCCCCAGTAACGCTTCATTTCTTCCAGTGCAAGCTCTTTCTCATCACAGCGGATAAGCGCATCAATATAGTGATGATACATATATGGAGTTACCATGCGGATTCTTGGATTCACTTCCATTACATGATGGATCAATTTACAGTTTGTCTCTTTGTCAAAGACACGTGCCAGGATCATCCAGATCTGGGTTGCCCAAGAAGCCTGACGGTCCGGACCGCTTACGAACATTCCAAGCGCTTCATCCCAGAACTCTTTCACTGCTGCCTCTTTCAGCATGGCCTGCTTCTCTTCCAGCCAGCTGATATCCTCCTGTTTATCCAGAATCTTTGCAAGGCGGATTCCATAACGGATACAGTAAATCAGAACTGCTGTAGCTCCGGCCTGCTTATTCAGACCATCTCCCCAGTCCAGGAAGCACCAGAATGCATCACCTAAATCCTCCACAACATTTTTCTCATTTAACTGCGTCATAGCAATGCGGATCTGATCAATTGCCACATCATAAAGATCCCTGAGTGTTTCCAGATCACCGGTTGCCTCATAATAATCCAGAAGCACAGATGAGAAAAACAATGCATAGTCCAGAAGGTAAGTATCATCTGGCTCCATCTCCGGTTCTGTGAATACACAGGCGCTTAGCTTTCCCTCATTAAAAAGCAGTCCTGCAAAAATATACATACAGCGTTTGGCAAGATCATAATTCTTAAAGGTGTAATAATTGGCTCTCGCCTGAAGTCTCAGATCTCCCAGCCACATTCTGCGGTCACGCTTTGGTCCATCCTCAAAAACATCCTGCATACATTCTTTCAGGGTTTTTCGGCTTACCAGATCAATCTGATTCAGAAGCGGATCTCCGAAATCCACAGGCTTTACAGACTCCATATCTACAGCAGAAACCGTATCACAGGAAATACCATCGATTTTCAGCTGGAACTTGGCAGAAGTATCAATTACACGAAGCTCCATATAACGGAAAGAATATCTTCTTGGCAGCTTCACCTTCGCCGGAAGTACATCCACATGAATATACTCCTCCTGAATCCAGCCACGGCTGAGCCAGCCGTCATAATCAGCAGTTTTGTCCGTCATTTCCTCCAGACGCTCACCGAATTTCAGGTAAAAATAAACCGGTGCATCCTGATGGCTTCCTGTTTTACTAAGCTCCAGAGTCACATAACCTACAGCATGATCCCCGAAATCCACAAATACTGTATCATCTCTTTTTAAAGATTTTGCATACAGATTTTCAATTGGGTGCTCTTCTGTAATAACTGTTCTCATCTGGCGGTCTTTTCCCACCATAATTTCCTTTGCAGCCTTGATTTCTTTATGCAGAAGCTCTGGTTTTAAGGATTCTGCAATTTCCAGAAAACGGTTATTTTTATGTACTTCAAAATTCTCAATTATACTATATGATGGCATTATTTTTCCTCCTAAAAATCACCTAATGTTTCATCGGAATCAGTATCTTCAGCTCAAACCAGTTATTCGCCTTGCCCGCCATAACTGAACCGCCATACTTCTCTACAATTTTTTTCATACTCTTCATTCCATATCCATGGAACCGTTTGTCTTTCTTGGTGGTGATCGGGATTCCATCCTGGAACTGAACGTTCTCCTCGCAGTAATTCTCTGTGCGAATACGAATAAACTGTTTATCCTGAATCACATGCAGGGAAATCAGACGTTTCTGACGGTCTTTGATCTTCACCACACTTTCAATAGCATTATCCAGCATATTTCCGAAAAGAGCACTGATATCCATATCCTCCATAAAATTCAGCAGCTGCCCCTCACCCATAAATTTCAGCTCAATACCATGTCTCTGACAATGCATGCTTTTACTGGTAAGAATGGTATCAAGGACCTTATTTCCCGTTTTATTCTGTGTCTCATAAATCTTGATCTCACGCTCCATCTGTTCCAGGTATTCCCCTGCTTTTTCAGAATCTGCGCCGCTTTTTAAAAGATTGATCTGATGCTTCAGATCATGGTATTTCTGATTTACAATGTCGATACTCTCCTTGGAAAGCTTGTAATTTTTGTACTGCATATCCATAATATTCCGAAGCGTATCCTTCTCAAAACGCATCTGGATCTCTTTTACCTGAATGTGATAAGCATAAAGCACCGCCATACCGCTAAGATCCGCCAGTGTGCGGATAATAAACACATCCATAGCTGTTCCTGCACTGAAAATACTTTTTACATCCACATAGCTTACATTGCTGATACAATACACCATAATCAGCACAAAATATACAACCAGTAATTCTCTGCGGGTGATCTGCAATTCTTCAATATCCTTTTTCAGATAATGTTCGATCAGATAAATCAGAATGTATAATACTGCATAAATAACTACCATATGCAGCACTCTCCATAACATCTGCTCTGGTGTCCCCTTCTCCTGACCGCTGAAATCACCTGTATAAAAATAATGAATCTGCCAGCACAAAGAGGCTGCAAATTCTGCGTTGATAAATGCCTTCGCACAGAAAAATCCGGTTTCACGCCATGGAAGCTCTCCTGCCATCCTGATGTACAAAAGCATCAGCAAAAACACACAAACCATAAGAGGCATGAAAAACATCTGCTTTATTCCATCTGTAAAAAACATAACGGTAAAAATACTGATAAAGCTCAACACCCCATACACATATTTCCACACATCTTTTTTCCCGCATCCATGCACAAGAATCATTACCAGTGCAGAAAGCCAGTAGGAAATGGCATAATAATATCCGGGAGTGTTGACTACTGTGCCTCTCATTTTTCCACCTCATTCATATATTCATTCAGGGCATCCAGGAAGGGCTTCCGCCTGCTTCTGCTCACCTGGATTGTATCGCCGTTTACCATAATATCACTGCCCTGATAAGTCTCTACAAATTCCAGATTTACCAGATAACAGCGGTTACACCGAAAATATTTCTTCGGATCAAACTGATTATCTGTATCCCTCATAGTGCCCTTTGTCTCAAAATCCCCATCCAGAGTGTGGTAGATCAGCACATGGTCCTGAACCTCCACGTAACAAATCCGCGCCACATCCAGCTTCTTTTTACCTCCCTTCAGAACAATGGTAATGTACTCCTTCTCCGGTGTCTTCACCTTTGCCAGAGCCCTTACCATACTCTCTGAAAATGAAAAATAGGAAATTGGCTTCAAAATATAATCCAGCGCATTTACCTTATATCCCTGAATGGCATACTGAGGCATGTTTGTAATAAAAATAATAATTACATTTGTATCAAGCTCGCGGATTTTTTCTGCTGCTTTCATTCCATTGAGAAACGCCATCTCAATATCCAGAATAATAAGGTCATAGCTGGCAGTGTAATCGGTCACAATATCCTCACCGTCCTGAAATTCTGTTACGGAAAATTTCATCTGGTTCTCTTTTTCATAACGATTCAGGCATTTCTTCAACGCCTCCCGGTCATGCCTGTCATCCTCTACAATTGCAATTCTTATCATAATTATTTCTCACCTATCCTATTCAATTAAACGGATACTCCAATCCGCTTTGCTGCCTTCTCATAATCGAATAGCTTCTTCGCAGCTTATTCGGCTAAAACGGCTCCCTGGCACAGTGACACTGCACCAGGGAGCCGGAATCACTTGTGTTAACTAAGAATAGTATAACAGGAAACAGGTTCTGAAACAATTAGATATTAGCTGCTTTCTTCTGATTTTCTTTGATCTTTTTCTGGTCCTCTTCAATGTGTTTTTCTACATCCAGACGGCTCATAAGAATGATAACAACTGCATATGTGATCACATCTGCCGCCAGGAATGCGAATGCAAGCACCTGCTCCACGCCGCCCATTTGGCGATATACCACCTGACCTGTATAATTTGCCACATTTTCAACAATTTCCAAGGTCTGCGGATTACATGCAATACCGGTATTGCTGTAACCAGCAAAGGTAAGAAGACTGTTCAGCACACCGATACAGAGTCCGCTAAGACCTACCATAATGGAGCTATAAACAGACATTGTAAATCCATCGCTTCGGAAACCATTCTTCGCTTCCAGGTGATCCAGCACATCAGAAAGAAGCGCCATCGTCACATACATTGCAGGAATACTTCCGATTCCTTTCAATACCATACTTGCAGCAACCATTCCGAAGCTGTGTACATTCAGGAAACAGACAAGGCCGCCTACAACGGAGAAGCAAAGTCCTGTAACAACAGCTCTCTTTTTGCCCAGCTTACGGGCAATTGGCCATGCCACTACCATACCAACGGCAGTAGGAATTCCGCCAACCAAACCAAGTGTTGACATTAATGCACCGGAAGTCTGCTCCGGATTTGCAGAATTAATTACACTGTCAAACATCCATCTTACATAGAAGCTCATGGAACTGTTTTTGATCAGCTGGCCAAACTGGAAAATCAGGAAATAGAGAATGATGATCCACCAGTATTTGTTGTGGATACAGCCTTCCAGCTGTTTTTTCAGCGGCATCTTCTCTTCCTTTACATTCAGATTGATAGTTTCCTCTGTAATACGCTCTCTGGTAAAATAATATTCCAGCATACAGCCAAATGCACTTACCAGACAAAGAACTATGGAAATAATCCTCCAGTGTGAATAGCTTGCGTCCACATCGATTCCGCCGTCCTTTGTCACAAACAGAAAGCTCTGAAGAAGAATCGGCACTACAATGCTGGCTCCAACTCCTGCTGAAGCAACCATTGCCGCATTTGACAGTGTTGCAAGAAGCCCGCGGCTCTCAGAATTTCTGGTAGAAAGAGAAACCATGGAGCTATGTGCACAGTAAAAACATGGATATGCAAGTGCATAGTACAGGTTATAGGACACTGCGATCCAGATCATCTGCACCGCATTATTGCCCTTAGCTGGTGTCATAAACATAAGAATAATGGCTATGATCAGCATTGGTGCTGCAATGATCAGGTAAGGTCTTGCTTTTCCCTGTGTACTTCTGGTGTTGTCGATCCACTGCCCGATCATCAGATTTCCGAGAACTACGAAAATCACAGATACGATTGGCAGAAGTGTGGCAAATGCTCCGAATTTCGTCCAGCCAAGTACATCCACATAATAACGGTTCAGATAGGCACCGAAAATGGCATTGGCAAACATGGCGCAAAAGGGCGCCAGAAAATATCCAATGGCAATTTCCGGAAGCTTCACCTGATCGGATTTGATTCTTGTTTTAAAAACCGGCTTTTCTGCAAGTTTTTTTGCAAAATTAGTAATGTTCAAATATTTCGCCTCCTGGGTTTATTTGACTCTTAAGATAAACTCTTTTTCCCTTTATTTAAGCTCTGTCTTCCATTTGCAGGCAGAATATTTCCTGCACATTTAATGGAATCTTACTTCAGATCAAAAGACATAAAATTAAATGCGCCAGTTCCCTTGTAACTGAAGTACAGTGCCTCTTTCTCACCGAGTCC
Organism: Ruminococcus sp. Marseille-P328; assembly: GCF_964249465.1. NCBI lineage: Bacteria > Bacillati > Bacillota > Clostridia > Eubacteriales > Oscillospiraceae > Ruminococcus > Ruminococcus sp. Marseille-P328. The sequence continues at coordinate 40,644 of NZ_CAXUBQ010000003.1, forward strand.
GTTTACATCAGCTGCAAAACCGTGCTGTTCCTTGCAAGGTTTTACCTGAATCTTTGCCACTGGCTTGCCGCCTTCCTCTGTGGATACATAAACAATTCCAGTTGCTTTTCCCTTAATATTAATACGAACCTTAGAGGTCTCACGCAGGTCAAAATATTTGAAGCCTGCAACTGCTCCGTCACACATATTGGCAATATACTGATCTGACCCCTGCTCACGATCCTTTCCTTCCTGAGTCAGATATGGATGACCGGACTTTGGATGTTTGATCATACTTAAGAAACGGGTTCCTTTTTTGCCATATACGTTGCAGGCAATGTAGGAAGGATAGTTTCCTTTTCCCTTAAGCGGTCCGTCATTCAGACCACAGGAGGTCATCTCTGCCTGATAGAATTTACCATTCTCAAAGCGGATGCGCTCTGCACAGGCCTGACGGGAAGACTGCTTACGGTTACTGTGTCTGTGATAAAAAACATAATAGCTTCCATTGATCTCGATCAGACTTCCGTGAGTGTTTCCGGTGCAGTTTCTTGCATTTTTCACATCTGTAATTCCCGAGAGACCGATGTCTCCGTTGCTGACCAGCACACCGCCAAACTCAAAGCCCTCTGTAGGGTTATCGCTTGTTGCATAGCAAAGCTCATGGCTGTTCAGGGAACTGTAGATGAAGTAATAGGTTCCATTGAATTTACGCATGGAGCTTGCCTCCAGGAAGGGATGTCCCTCATAAGAACTTCCCGGTGCTTCTTTCTCACTGGCAATTCCAATGTATTTCGGTCCCATTTTTACAGTAAGCATATCTGCCGGATCCAGCTCGAAGCACATTGCACCGTGCTCAGTCGGCTTGGATCCATCAAGCAGAAGGGGATTTCCCTGAAGGGCAAAGCCTGTGTAAAGATACAGCTTTCCATCATCATCCATAAAAACGCCCGGGTCAAACTGCAGCGGCTCCTCTTTCTTTCCAATAGGAGTGCTGTCTGCATATTTTACATAACCATAGAATTCATATTTGCCTGCCGGCTTGTCACAGACAGCCACAGAGATCATCTTCGTGCCACCCATGAAATAATAAAGATAAAATCTTCCGTCCGGTCCCTGGATCATATCCGGTGCTGCCAAACCATTTGTAAGACGGATCTTCGGTGCTGCCGGATCCTGCTCTCTTTTGAAAATAACACCCTCATAACGCCAGTTGCCCAGATCGTCTACCGGCGCTGACCAGCATACATAATCTCCCAGACAGAAATTCAAGCCATTAAAAAGATCATGAGAACCATATATGTATACACGTCCATCTACAATATGCGGCTCCGCATCCGGCACGTATTCCCAGCTTGGCAGGTACGGATTTACAGCCTGCTTTGTTTTCATACCTTCATCCTCCATCGATTATTTTACATAATTCATAATATGGATTTATTATAACACCCTACAATTTCTGTACCTGTTTTTTACGTAAAGTGTAAGAAATCCATCGCAAATAGCACATCTTCAAAATCCAGAAGTTGAATCTCAATGAAAAAAAGCCGTCTAGTCACAGACAGCTTTCTTCCTTTGCACCATTTCCTTACCTGATTCACTTTATTCCAAGACATCTGCCATTGGAAGCACTCCTAGGGAGATTCGAACTCTCGACACCGCGCTTCGTAGACGCGTGCTCTATCCAGCTGAGCTACAGGAGTATACTCGGCCATGAGGGAATCGAACCCACTCGTGTTATGATAACAGCGGATTTACAGTCCGCTCCGCCTCCTTAACGGGATAATGACCGATATGATTTCTTACATGTTTTATATTACCAGAAGAACTATATATTCTGCAATAAACCACTAGTTTAATATAACCAAGGAACTTAAGTAAAACTGCATTCTGACTTATAAAAAATCCCCATTATCATTTCTTAGTCCATCTTATATATCGTTTTTTTTATTGCATTTTCCCATTTATCTGGTATAATAATCATTCGGTAAACAATTCAATAACAAATTAGCTCTGGTATAAAATTGGAAACGACACAAGTGTACACTTGATAACGAACAACACATGTGTCTTTTTTGTACCCATTTTTAGAAAAAGGAGAACAATTTTATGCCAAAAACTAAGTTTCAAAATGTTATTTTCACTCTGATGATGGCTTTCCTTATGGTCTACGCCATGATCTGCTACAACATTTCCCTGAACATCGGTGGAATGAGCAACCAGGTATTTCTCATGGCTTTCGGCGAAATGAAGATTATGTGGCCGGTTGCATTTGTACTGGAGTTCTTTATTGTTGATAACCTTGCCCATAAGCTTGCTTTTCGTATTGTCACACCTAAAGACAGACCTTTCGCCATCACAGTTGCAATTTCTGTTATGATCATCTGCATTATGTGCCCGATCATGAGCTTAATTGCCACAATCTTGTTTAAAAATGCGGGTTCCCAGTTCGTTGCCGTATGGCTCCAGACCACTTTCATGAACTTCCCGGTAGCCTTCTTCTGGCAGCTTATGTACTGTGGACCGCTGATCCGTTTTCTCTTCGGGAAAATGTTTCCGGAGAAACAAGATGCATAAGCGTACCTGTTAGCAGTTTTCATATAAATTTGAAGGATTTTAAAAGGCATTGCAGGATATAGCCTCTCCCTAACGTTTGACTCCAAAATCAAATCGTTTACAGACGCCATATAATTCCTTGCAATGCCTTTTCTCGTTAAACTTTCTCAGCTACTATTCTGTAATTTCTAATCCAAATCAAGAAGTATGTACTGCCATTGTTGTATTCTCGATAAACCCTTCACACATTTTCTGTACTTTTTTAAGCGGCAGCTCGGAAATTGCCGCAATTTCTTTCTGTGAATACCCCCGAGAAAACATGTTAAAAACGGTCCTGCGATCTTTTTCTCTGGCCTGTCTTCTCATTTCTTTTTTCATCTCTTTCTTCATTTCTTTCCGCGTTGCTGCTCTCGCTTCATCTGCATACATTTGCATTGCGCCATCCCATGCCTTACACATATCCTTCACCTCCACAACCTCTTCATCAACAAATTCATATTGCTCCAGTAATATCGCCAGAAGCCATCTGGTTTCTTGACTTAGCTTTCGTATTTCTTCGGTACTCTCTTCTACGTATTTTCTCAATTCGTCTTTTTTACGGCTGTGCTTCATAAGCTGGAAAATATCTTTCCATTCCGTGTGAAACAACTCAGGATTCTGTTCATGAATATCTATCATACAAATATCATAATCAGGAAGCCTGTCTGAAAAACTCATCACATTTTCCGGGATGTCCATCATTTCCTGTAATTTTAACTTACTCTTCCACCTTTTCTCTCCCAGGTATAATACCTGATGAAATACCGGAAGCAATGGACGACGGATTCGGCGCCGTTTTTTCCCACGTTTTCCTCTTCCCCAAAACATTTGCTGGGATTTTCTTTTCCACTCTTTTAGCTGATCTGTATATTCTATGCTGTCATATGTAAAACATCTCACAGGCATCTCATAATTTGCCCCAGATTCAACTTCACATGCCAACAAAAATCTACAGCCTGGCTTATCGTGGAGACGAAGGAAATCGCGCTCTCTTTCCAGATACATGAGCTTCGCGCTGTCATCCCCGAATTCTCCCTCTTCAAAAACACCTTTTTCCCTGGCAATTTCCTCTTCGCCGTATTTTTCAGAACTGTTTTTCTTTTGTATATTTTTTGCCATAATCGACTGTTTATATGATACTCTCTTCTTCCTTTGTACTTCCTTAAGATAACATGGATCCACAATCTGCTTTCCTGCAAATAAGGTACCATTCACAAAATCTGCAAAGCGTTCGTTATCTTTCAGATACTCCTGTAGTCCCTGGTCTTTTACACCCAAGTTTCACCACCTTCTTTATTACGCTTATTTCACAGGAATACTTCACCGAATGGCAATGAATAGACTGCTGTTCATGAGCTGAACCGCCTACGAATAGTACATAGAGTTCCTGAGATGTGAATTCAGCGTAACATAAAATATAATGTACTGCAAGGAGTTTATATTTTTTTAAGAATCATTCCTCGTTAATATTATACCATTTGTATTTATTTTATACAATATTATTTTTATAAAATATATACTTAAATAAAAAAAGGCATTGTAGAACATACCGCCCAAAAGTCAGACATTAAAATCTAACTTTTAGTACGCGGTATAATATCCTTGCAATGCCTTTAATTCATAACGATCTACAAATACGCCCTACATGTTTTTTTCACTTTTTGGTTTCCTAAACCTTTATTCTTCCTCTTTCAAATGCACATCCAAAAATTCCAATCCAACTGTCTCCGCATAGTCTCTTCCCTCTTCAAAGTTCATCTCGAAACCATGGGTAGATTTTTTTCCATAAATGGGAATCAGAACAGAACCTTCCCCTGTATACGCTTCCTCAATTGCCTTTTCAGAATAGCTGTATGGCACCAGGCTGTCATTGATTCCGTGAATGATCATCACGTCTCCGTCATATGCGCTGATAGTGCCATAAACATCCAGATCATAAACTGTTTTCACATACTCAGAACCCACAGTTCCTACCGGCATCTCAGCTCTGTCTTCCGGAATATCATATGCGGAATCATACATTTCCCGGGCATTATCCGCAATACAAAACGCCGGATAAATCAGGATCATAGCAGCCACATCATCTTTTCTGTCTGCAGCAGTCAGAGCACTTACAAGTCCTCCCTGGCTCTGTCCCAGAAGGAAAAGATGATCCTGATCCACATAATCCTTTGTTTTCACAAAGTCCATAACAGCACTTAAATCTTCTTTCTCAGTCATCACTGTCATATCCATGAAATCTACGTCACTGTTTCCGTTAAGGGAACCGCCGCAGAAGTCAAATGTATAAACCACATATCCATCCTGAGCCGCCTTTTCCGGCCATTTTGCACGCTCTACCATCTGGGAAGTAGAACCGATTCCGTGGCTCATAATGATTACTGGATAAGTCTTTGTTTCGTCAAAATCTTCCGGATAATAGAACTGTCCGTAAATATTATTGTCTCCATTTTTGCACCAGGAAACCACCTTTGTGCAGCCTTCTAGTTCTGTAGTGTATCCCTCTTCAATCTCCGGATTGTCAGACTCTTCTAAATCAGCATCTTCCTCTGCTTCCTCTGTCTGCTCTTCTGCGTTTTCCTCAGCCCAGACAGTCACACTTACACAGCTCACACTCAATACTGCTGCCACCCCTAAAGCAATTAACATCTTTTTCTTTAACATCTTTATTGCTCCACTTACTTTTTTCTCAATCAATCACATCATTCTGAAATCTGGACAAATGCTCATAAGGCAGAATCAATCTGCCTCGGAACAATCCACAGCCATCGTTGATCAGACTGTTATTTACCGCAGAAAACATATTCACGTCAAGATCTGCTAATTCCAGGGAAAGCAGCTTCATCCCCCGCTCATAAGCCTCATCAAAGTAAACACATTCCCCTTCCGGGATCACATCTCTTCTGGCGCGCTCGTCCTGCTGGCGTTTCTCATAGCCCAGGTGATTGGCCGGACCGATTTCTGCAATGTCATCCATTTTCTGGGTACGGAGCTGTACCTCCATGTAGGATCTGGAGCTGTTATCATAAAATGTAATATGTAAAGACTGATACCCATATTCACTGGTACCACAAATATAATCTCTGTAATAGGGCTTTACATCATCATTTAGTTGATCAGAAGTACTCAATTTCACTCCCTGAGCCGATTCTGCTGTAAAGCCTCTCTCTTCCAGAAATCCTGGCAGCACATTTGCAATCTCATAAAGATAGCGGATAGACGCCTGCTCCTGGTCTTCCCCTGGCTTCAAATGACATCTTGGCATACAGACCACGATCCTGTAAGCAATAAAATCACGGAAGCAGCTCAGCTTGTTTTTCAACTCTGCAACCGACGGATAGGTACCATTTTCCCTGTAATAATCATAAATATATTCCACTACATATCCATTAAATTTCTCTTCTGCCCGGATCAGGGACTTGATCCTGCCTTTAAATGTAAAGGCAAGAAACGGATATTCATGGGCCATATATTTGTAAAATTCCCGGATCTTCTGGGACTGGGCCGTAAGGAAATCATTATGCTCCAGAAGTTCCGTGATCTGGAGCAGAAAGTTGCTGTGCACCAAATCGACTTCGTTATGGTTCTTCTTCGCTTCCTTACGCAGATCCTCTGTATATTTCTGTAAAATTTTTAAAACCGTATCTCCGGAATATAAATAATCATTCAGTGTAATCATAGCGGTCACCTCGTTTGTGAACGTTCTTTCTGACTGTGTTTGTTACAACTATTCTAGCAAACTTTTACGATTTAGCAAGAAAAAGTTTTATTAACATTTTCCCATTTTAAAAGGGACCTCCGAAGAAGTCCCTTTATTGTATTCCTATTCTTTTGAATATTTTATATTAATAGCTTTATTTCTTTTTCTTCCGGCATTACTCTCAGTGCGCCTTTTCTTGTTGTGATAATTGAGGCAGCTGCATTGGCAAACGTTAACATTTCAGCCAGATTTTCCTCTTTTAGTCCATTAATTCCATGTTCACAGACATAGTGCAATACACAGCCGCAGAAGGTATCTCCTGCTCCGGTTGTCTCGATGGTATTATCCTGTAAAAACGGCTTTACTTCCACCATCATTTCATTATAATAAGCACGACTTCCTTCTCTTCCCATAGACACAAGGATCAGTGGAATCTGATAACGTTCTCTAATCCAGTTTACGCCATCACTATAATCTTCTTCTCCTGTCAGCCACTGAATTTCATTATCTGAAATTTTCAGTATCTGACAATGACCAAGACCATATAATACCTGCTTTCTCGCCTCTTCCATGGACTCCCAGAGCGGTGGACGTAAGTTGGGATCAAATGAAATAATAGCGCCAGCTTCTTCTGCAATATGAATTGCTTCTTTCGTTGCCTCCCGCACCCCTTCATGTGTCATAGACAATGTACCAAAATGAAAAATTTTCGTATTTTTGAGAATATCTTCACAAATTTCAGCTTTATTCAGCATCATGTCTGCACCTGGATTACGGTAAAAAGAGAAATCCCTGTCTCCATCGGGATATGTATGTACCATAGCAAGGGTTGTATGAATCTTTTCGTCTGTACATAATCCAGTGTCATCAATTCCAACTTCTTTTATTGCAGACCTCAACTGTTCTCCGAAGAAATCGTTTCCCACCTTTCCGATAAATGCCGTGTTATGCCCTAACTTTGCTAACATTGCAAGCACATTACAAGGTGCTCCTCCGGGATTTGCTTCAAAAAGTGGATTTCCCTGATTGCTTTTTCCGTTTTCAGTAAAATCAATCAATAATTCGCCTAGTGCCGTTACATCATATTTTTTCATATGCATCTCCTGATTCATATATTTGGCATTCAGCCCAGTCAGACGCAACGCCATGAACTGAACTCACTGCTGTAAACAATACCTATTCATAACCGCCTTATACGACTTTTATGCCAGATCATATTTCACTACATCGATTCTGGCAGCACCATTCACAGCAAAAGAAATTCCCTTTGCATCCTGCTCTGTAAGAATAACAGCAGACATAACCTGTTCTCCGTCATTGATAAATATTTCCGCGCTGAATCTGTCCAGAATTACTCGTAATTTCAATTCATTACAGTCACCATTTACCAGACATTCTCTCTGATGAACCACTGCACGTTCGCTTCCGGAGAAGCTTCTGTCGATTTTCAAAACTGATTCATCTGGACGGAATCGTAAAGTGGAATGATATTTTTCATTCTCTGCAAAACAGAGTTCGAATTTTTTATAAAGCTTATCTTTATCTACCGGTCGTATTACAAGCTCCAGATCTACGGTACGTCCTTCAATCTGGTCAAGTGTGATTCTGGTGTCTTTAATCACAACATCCCTGTACTCGACTTTATTTGCACGCATGGAATCCAGTTCTCTGACCGGAACCTGATACAATCTTCCGTTTTTCACAGACACTTCTCTCGGAAGGCTCATTTGTGCAAACCATTTAGATTCATTTCTGCGATAAGCAAGAGTATCCCAGTTCTGCATCCAGGCAATCATAATTCTTCTTCCATCTGGAGCAAGCAATGTCTGCATTGCATAACAGTCAATTCCATAATCCACACTCTGATAAGACTGTTCCTTCAAAGTATGTGTCTCAGAATCCAGATCTCCTATGATACATAATGTTCCATTTCCATTATGATATTCCATTCCTTCCGGAATCATGTCCTGTGGGCTTGTCAGAAGCACATATTTGCCGTCCAGTTCAAAGAAATCCGGACATTCCCACATCTTTCCATAGCGGTTTTTATTCTCTGCCAAAGTACTTACAAATTCCCATTCAAAACCATTTTTACTTCTGTAAAGAAGAATTTGTCCGCTTCCATCAGCAGGACGACTTCCTATAACACAATAAAAGTTTCCATCTTTTTCTTTCCAGATTTTTGGGTCACGGAAATCTACTCTGCTTGCACCTTCCGGCAGATCTTTAAAGGTCAGGACCGGATTTTTGTCATACTTCACGTAATCTTTTCCATCTCCCACAGCCACCGCCTGTGTCTGAACATCCCTTGCGGTTCCGTCCTCCAGTATTTCCCGGTCCACAGCTGTATACATAAGCAGCTGTCTGCCGTCCTCCAGCTCTATGGCACTTCCGGAAAAGCAGCCCACTTTATCGTAATCCTGGTCTGGTGCCAATGCTGCCGGGAGATAGTCCCAATGCAGCAGATCCTTACTTACCACATGCCCCCAGTGCATGCTGTCCCAATGTGTGTTATATGGATTGTACTGATAAAACAAATGGTATTCTCCCTTATAGCAGGAAAATCCATTGGGATCATTCATCCATCCAACATAAGGAGTTATATGAAAAGCCGGTCTGTCTTCCGCTTTAATCTGCTGTCCCTGTGTAAATTCATATTTTCTTGCCTTTTCTAACATTTCGCTCATGAAAAATCTCCTGTCAAAGTCGTTGTTCAGTTCTTACATCTTTTGTTACTTTTCCGCGCTTAAGGATTCCTGATACTGATCAAAATATTTCTGTTTGATTGAAAGATAATCAGAAAGTCCGTACTTCTCCATTTTTTCCAGGTAGGAATCCCATTCTTCCTCTATTCCTCCATTCAGGATCCAGTCTGCCTTCTTCTGCTCTGCGTATTTCTTAATATCGGTATCATACTGTGATACTTTATTCGTATCATCAATACTCATAAATACATTCGGATAAACATATTTGCTGTTCATATCCTGTAAATATGTCTCGTGCATATTATCCAGACGCCATTTTGCATCTTCCGGCTGTGTCACATATACATCATAATATTCATTCAGCACAGCCAGAGGGCCATTTACAGATTGCGCCTCACGCACTTCCACTGGAGACTGCTCTCCCAAATCCATATGTTTTAACATTTCGCCGCCGTCTTTGTTTGTAGACAGTTCAAAAATGTTAAAGGAATCCTCTTCGCCATAAGTACCCCAGTTATTCTGCGGAGACTGGAGGGGTGCATACATCTGATCAATCCATGCAGCAGCAAGTGCTGTATTACGACAACTGGATGTAAGAACACATCTTCCACGGTCAAATCCACTGGTTTCACTGTTGTTCTGTCTGGTAATATTTCTCATGCCATCTGGCCCGGTCAGTGCCGGAAGCATCACATAATCTGTATTGTTATCTATATTCGCAATATCCCATGTGAAGCAGAGTCCATAACGGTGATTCTTTCCTTTTGCAACATAAGTAGACCACTCCTGTGTAAAGGCTTCCGGATCTACAAGGTCTTCTGTCACCAGTTTATGAAGCCATTCAATTCCTTCCTTGTAGCCTTCCTGAACAGTTGTATAAATTACTTTTCCTTCATCCGTTACCGCGAAATGATCTCCTGTGTCTCCGTAACCCTCTCCAAATCCATTTATTAAAATCGCCGGATCCTGATCTCCGTTATTGATAATAAAGGACATTGGAATTACATCACCTTCAATGGAAAATTCTTTCTCCAGTTCTTCTGCATGATCGCGGAACTGAATCAGTACCTGTTCCAGTTCGTCTGTTGTTGTAGGAATCTCAAGTCCAAGGTAGTCAAGCCATTTTTTATTAATATATGGAATATCTCCAATCGCCTGAATTGCTTCTTTTCCTGCACCAAGCTGTTCAATCCACGGGAAAGAATAGATATGTCCATCCGGTGCTGTGCACATAGTCCTGTACTCTGGGTATTTTTCAAACACAGCCTGAAGATTCGGCATATATTTGTCAATCAGATTTTCCAGTGGAATGATAATTCCCTGCTTGGCATAACGCAGCAGGTCATAATCACTCATACCTGCATTAAACAGACCATCCGGCAGATTTCCAAACTGAGCCAATGCCAGATTCTTTTTATCTGAAAACTGATCTGATACAAAACAGGTCCAGTCAATATGAACATTTGTCTGTTCTTCCAGTCGCTGGAAAATCACTCTTTCATTGGGATCCTGTGTGGAAGTAGCCGGTGCACTTGTAATAAAAGAAAGCTCCTCTGTTTCCTTTAATGGAAACTGTACCTCAGATACTGGTGTGTCCGGGTTGATCTCCGCATTAAGCTGCTGCTCTTTTCCACACCCTGCCGTACTTATCATCATCGTCAAAGAAAGTCCAAGTGCAAGTAAACCTTTTACTCTGTTTTTCTTCATATCTGTATCGTTCCTTTCTTATCAGCCTTTTACTGATCCGACCATAATTCCCTGATCAAAATACTTCTGGAAGAATGGGTACATTACTAAAAGCGGTAAGCTTGATACTACAATGGTTGCATATTTCAGCTGTTCCGCTACCTTTGCCATTTCAGCAGTACTCTGAATATCTGCAATCATACCTGGCTGCGGAGTATTCTGTACCAGAATGGAACGAAGTACTAACTGCAGAGGCTGAAGATTTGCATCATTCAGATAAATCATTGCATCAAAATAGCTGTTCCACATTCCTACGAATGACCACAGTGCAAGTACTGCAATGATCGGCTTACATACCGGCATCATGATTTTGAAGAAATGCTGGATCTCATTGGCTCCGTCAATTGCGGAAGCTTCTCTTAATTCTGCCGGGATTGACTGGTAGTATGTTCTTGCAAGGATCATATTCCATACATTAAATGCTCCAGGAATCAAAACTGCCCAGACTGTATTTACCATATGCAGCTGATTGATTAAAATAAAAGTCGGGATCATTCCACCGCCAAAGAACATTGTAATCAGGAAAATGAGATTGAAAAATTTTCTTCCCACAAATTCCTTCTTGGACAATGGATACGCTACCAGCAATGTTATAAAAACAGAAATAGCTGTAAATGCAAGTGAATACAGAAAAGAATTCAGGAATCCACGCCAGATCATCTCATTTTCCAGTACTCTGCGATATGCATCCAAAGTCCAGTCCTTAATATGAAAACTCAGCCCCTGATTATTCAAAACTGTAGGATCCATAAAAGAGGCCAGCACTACATACACGATTGGAATTGCAATAGAAAGTACAAACAGTCCAAGAATCAGGAATCCAATTCCAAGGATAAGACAGTCTGTCTTCGAATATTTTTTCTTTATTTTCTCCATCTTCGCTTCCTCCTATAATCCTTCTCCGTCGTTCAGCTTCTTTACCACCCAGTTTACAAAAACTAACAGAATTACATTTACTACTGAATTAAACAGACCAACAGCCGTCGAATAACCATAATCGCCGTTCAAAAGACCAATACGGTATACATATGTTGATAAAATTTCTGATGCCGGCAGGTTCATATCTGTCTGTAATGCATAGGCTTTCTCAAATCCAATACTCATAATATTTCCAGCCTGCAGAATAAACTGAATTACAATAATATTCTTGATTGCAGGAAGCTCCACATACCAGATCTGCTGCAGAAGATTTGCGCCATCCATAATAGCTGCTTCTTCCAGTTCTTTGCTTGCATTGGATAAAGCAGCCGTATACATAATAGAGGCCCAGCCTGCTGTCTGCCAGATTCCACTTGCTATGTAAATGGTGCGGAAAGCAGATGGCATTGTCATCCAGTTTGTACTGATTCCTAACAGTTTATTCAGAGGTCCGACTGGAGAAAGCAGCATTCGTACCATACCGCAAAGTACAATTACAGATATAAAGTTCGGCATATAGACCAGAAGCTGTACTTTCTTCTTAACTCCGGTTCTGCGGATACGATTTAAAAGCAATGCCAGAATGATCGGAACCGGAAAGCCCCACAACAGTCCATAAATACTCAGTTTTAACGTATTCAACAGGTAGTTCATAAAATCCGGTGAAGATAAAAACCGCCTGAAATATTCAAGTCCAACCCATGGACTTCCAAGCACTCCCTTGATTACGTTGTAATCCTCAAACGCAATCAGAAGTCCTCCCATAGGGAGATACTTAAAGATAATTGTCAGCAAAAGCCCTGGCATTAAGAAAAAAAGATATAACTGCCAGTTTTTCTTCACATAGTTAACCTTATCTTGCCATGTTTGCTTTTTCACGGGTATTGTTTGGTTCTGCATTTTTTTCATGCACCTCTCCTCCATTCCTTTCCCTTTTCGTTCTCGGAACCGGTTAAGTAACCGGTTACTTTGTAGCTCGATGTTACTACATCCAAGTTCATATGTCAACACTTTTTCAAGCTAAAATAACCGGTTACGTAATCGGTTATTTTAGCATTGCCTTTTTTTTAAATAATTGCTATACTAAAAAATAATATAATCCCAGTAATTAAAAGATTCCCCAATATTATTCTCATTTATTTATAAGGAGATTAAATTTTTATGGCAAAAAAACAGGTGACATTTGCAGATATTGCAGAATATACTCATTTTTCAAAAACTACAATATCGCGGTATTTCAATCATCCCGATTCTCTTACGCTTGAAAATCAGGAAAAGATTTCACAGGCCCTTGATACCCTTGGCTATAAAAAAAATAAACTTGCAAAAGTTCTGGCAAATGGTAAAAGTGAGTTTATCGGAATTATTGTTCCAAATCTCTACTTGCATTACTACTCTGAAATGCTGACACAGCTTCTTTCAAGCTATAGTAACTACCATTACAAATTTCTTGTTTTTTCCAGTGAACACGGTGCCGAAGAGGAACAACAGTATATTGAAGAGCTTCTTTCCTATCAGATTGAGGGGCTTATTGTTTTAAGCCATACACTGTCATCCCAAAAACTGGCTTCCTATCAGATTCCTGTCATTGCCATTGAGCGAGAGGCAGAATATATCAGCAGCATTACCACTGACAATTATATGGGTTCCCTTCAGGCTACCTCCCTGTTAATTCGTGATAAATGTGATATATTGATTCATATCAATGTCAATGTTGAAAAAACAGTCCCGGCTTATGATCGTATACGTGCATTTGAGGAAACATGTAAAGAATATCAGGTTCCTTATGACATTGATCTAAGCGTAAGCGGCAATTCTTATCAAGAGATTTTAAATGTGATAAGACGTATCTTTACAAGAATTGAAGAAAAGTATCCGAATCAAAAAAAAGGTATCTTTCTTGCGAATGATACCTATGCCAATATGTTTCTCAATTTAATTTTCCAGAAATATGGTAAATTACCACCTACTTACGAAATTATAGGTTTTGATAATTCTCCAATTGCCAGTGAATCAATCCTTCCGATCACAACTGTCGGTCAGCAAATTGACGTTATTGCACAGACTGCCATGGAGCTTCTGGTGCAGCAGATGGAAGAGCAAAAAAAGCGAGCGCCTAAGCCACTGGAAAAGCCAATTCACAAACAGATCGCTCCGGTGCTGATTCGCCGGAATACTACCAGTTAACTTATTGCTGTCGTATATTATTAAAAAGGGGCTGTCCTGAAAACATAGGACAGCCCCTTTCCATTTCACATTATTTATTTTCTTCTACCACAATCTCAATTCCACTATTCTTTCTGCATCTTCTGATCACCAGAAGCACACCGCCGATGATGATCACAGCCATCACTACATCAAATGCGATCAGCCAGTACTGCCACAGTGGAAGTACTTTCTTAACTACCACGTTCTCATCGATTCCATTCATTGCAGAGCTGTTTACAACTGTGTAAAGAATGTCATGGGAAGCATTTCGAAGGGCTGTTACTAAGGTTGCATTGCCAGATACATCTCCCATTTTATAAACATCGGAATCTGTATTCAGCCACAGGTCAGTTCCTGCCTGAAGACCTGCATCAATGAACATATAACCATCGTTTGCAGAAGCATAGTCTGTTACGATAATGCCGTGGAAGCCCCACTCATTTCCAAGAACATTTGTGATCAGTTCTTTGCTTGCACCGCACCAGATACCGCCGATACCGTTGAATGCAGCCATCATACCATGGCAGTCAGCATCCTTTACAGCCATTTCAAATGGTGTCAGATACAGCTCACGAAGTGCCTGCTCAGTAGTAAATGTGGAAATACCATAACGTCTCTGTTCCTGGTCATTCAGTACCAGATGCTTCAGATAGCAGTACATTCCTTTGCTCTGTGCACCGGAAACTTCGTTTGCACACATTGCTCCTGCAAGGTAAGTATCCTCAGAATAGTACTCGAAGTTACGTCCGCCAAGTGGTGTTCTGTGAGTTCCTGCGCCAGGTGCATACCAGCCCTGTACATTTACGGAAAGTCCGTCCTCACCGATACATTTACCAAATTCAAGTGCCAGGTCTTTGTTCCAGGTAGCTGCAAGAAGCTCCTGATTCGGATATCCCATGCAGTCTACATCACTCATGATCAGCTCACCGGAAATACCAGCAGGACCATCCTGGTCACTGGACATTGGCTTGCTGATGCTGTCGATTGCCATTGTCTGCCATCCACCGAGACGAACCATTTCTACCATTTCATCTACAGTCAGGCAGTCCAGGATTGCATCCCAGCCTTCGTCATCATAATCTTTTCCACGCATGGTGATCAGGTTGATGTTATCACCGGAAGCAGTTGTCGGCATCTCTGCGTTCGGATCATCCTGATAAATGTTATTCTGGCTTAACTGTACGAATTCATCGGTTGCTTCCGCATTGTATCTGCCTTTTTCTCCTGGCTCACCGTAAATGGTCGGCCATGTTCCTGTCCAGTCATTTCTGGTCAGATATACATATGAATCGTCATAAGTCTGAATGTTTCCATAATCAAACTGATTTGTGATCTCATTGCCTGTTGTGGCATCTTTTGCATAGGTTGTGTTGTCAAATTCTTTCTGCTCGTAAGTTCCAACTAGGGAATCATCTCCCTCTGCATCCATGCCGTCTGCAGTTGTGTAACCTTTTGCAGCAAGAATATTGTTCAGTGCCTGATGGCAATCATCACCGATTGCAAAGTAATATGTACCATCATCTACGATATAAGTTTTTGCATTTTTGTAATCATATGCGCGAAGAGTTTCTTTTGGAATATCTACGCTTACTGTCTCGCTTTCTCCAGGTGCGATCTCACCTGTTTTTGTAAATCCGCAAAGCTCAACAGCTGATTTTTCAACCAGATTTTCTCTGTCATAATCGGTGTATGGAGACTGGAAATAAACCTCAACAACATCTTTTCCAGCTACATCACCGTTGTTTGTAACGGTTACCTGTGCAGTGAAATTGTCTCCGTTTTCTGTCAGGGAGAAGTCACTGTAACCAAACTGTGTATAGGAAATTCCATATCCAAACGGGTACTGAACCTGTTTGGTATAATCATATTCACTGTCTGCTGTGGAAGCATTTCCCTGTCCAAGGACAGTGTCCTCATAACGAGTTTCATAGTAACGGTATCCTACATAAATGCTTTCACCATATACGGTATAAGCGTTCTTCGGACCGTTTTCTTCGTTGTTTGTGTTTGTCCATTCACCATACTCAAAGATCTGAGTTGCCGGTGCGCTCATTGCATCATATGCATAGGTATCAACCAGACGTCCAGATGGATTTACCTCTCCTGTCAGTGCTTTTGCGATAGAAGTGATACCTTCCTGTCCTGGATATCCAACCCACATGCAGCCTTTAATATTCGGGAAAAATCTGGAATCAGACCATCCCATTTCGATGGCATTTGCTGTATTCAGCATTACGATTACATCGTCGAAATTATCGTTTGCATATTTGACAAGTGACATTTCTGCGTCAGAAAGAGAGAGCTGATCTTCGGTAAGATCCTGTGCCTCTGCTCCATTTCTGGAGATTACCACGATTGCAGCATCATTGTATTCTTTTACAGAATCTGCTACGGAATCCAGATAAGTAGATGGATCTTCCTCTTTTCCAACACGGGCTTCAGATTTCTCATAGACAGAATACAGGTCCGGGTTTACCTGGAAGCCTTCTGCCTCAAGTGCGTCCTTCAGGCTGGTTGTTTTGGTTGTATCAATAGCTCCGGAACCAAGTCCGCTGTATACAAATTTCGCAGAACCAAGTCCGAAAAGACTGATCTTTTTGCCGCTTTCCAGAGGCAGTACATTGTCCTGGTTTCTCATAAGGACGATACCCTCTGCTACCAACTGTTTGCTGAATTCGGTCTCGTGATCTACCAGTTCATCATGGCTGGCATAATCACTTTTAAAGTACTCATTGTCACCACTTCCATCACCTGTGGTGGCAACCTTTGTTGTTGTGTGTCCAAGTGAACGGGTAATGATTGTGGTATATTTCATTGCGAAATAGTTACCAACCAGAACCGCGATCAAAAGGATTGCAAGAACGGTTCCCCAGATTCCTGCAAAGGCTTTGTTGCCCATTCGCTTTTTGGCTTTCTTCTCCATGTTTTTCCTCTCCTTTTTTATTTATGGTAAATTATAGCAAAAGAAAAAGCCCTCGCAAGGGCTTTGGAATGAACCGTCATTTTCATGACATGATCGGTAATAGTATAGTCAGAACGAAGTTTCCATCCTGTACACGGACACTGACAGTTCCCTGATATTTCTCCACAATTGACTTGATACTGCGGATTCCGATTCCATGGTTTTCTTTGTCTGCTTTGCTGGTAAGGGGCAGACCGTCTTTCATTTTCAGTTCTCCATCAAAGGAGTTTTCCACCTGAATTACTGCAAAAAGATCTTTTTTCCACACCCGTACACCGATGCTTTTGTACTGATTCTTGTCACGTTTTTCCACGCTTTCTACAGCATTATCGAGAGCATTTCCCATAACCGTAAACAGATCAACTACATCCATAAATTCCAAGAGTTTTCCATCTGCCACACAGGTCCAGTCAATATGATGTACCTTACAATACAGGCCTTTTTCCATTAATATTGTATCCAGTGCCTCATTTCCGGTATGTACATCACTGTCATAAACCTGGATCATATCCTGAACTTCTTCTATAAAATTTCTGCGTCTCCGGGAATGGCTTTCGGTCTGGATCAATGCCTCGATCTGATGCTTCATGTCATGACATTTACGGGTAATCATAGCGATATTTTCACGGGACATTTCGTACTGAAGCTGACGCTGTGTCCACAGGTTTTTGTTCTCGGCTAGGTTTCTTTGCACACGAAGCTCGCGCTGCAAAATAGCCTGTAAAATCAAAACTAAGATGCAGGCTCCCAGTGCATAGATCTGATTGATCCGAAATAGTTTAATGTATTCTGCATTTGCAGTTCCACTTCCAATCACATCTATCGTAGTACTTTTTACCAGTACACTCAAAACCAGAACAATTGCAATATCAATAACTGCCGTTACGCCTGCATTCACCCAACTGACATGATAATGACCGCCATCAGAAAGATTTCTTGCAATCACTACTGCAAATCCAAAATAAATGATTCCAAATAGACACCAGTAATCTAAAGTCAGAAATTCCGGAATAATTCCCCGATAATGAATCAGAATATACAGTGATGAAACAGCGTGCTGCAAAAGCGAACCACAGGATGCTGCCAAAACAGATTCGCGTGCATTGATATTACAACAAAGCATATTTAGTCCTATAATGCAAGTATAAATTCCTATATACCATAACCAATTATATCGATTTCTTATATCTGCAAAATGTGGATAAAACAACAGACTGCATAAGAACAAAATTGCCAGGCTAAATCCAATACGAAAGATAAATTTCTTTCTTTTTTCCAGAAAAACCAGGAAACAAAATGCTCCCCCAAACATTTCCAGACAATATGAAAATCCTTCTAAAGCAAGCTTTATATAGTCCATTTTTTCTCCTTCAAATACTCTGCACATCTCCGATATAATCCGCCACAGCCTCTGCAAATGCCTTCTTTCTGGCTCTGCTTACCTGCAGCTGGTCATTTCCCACAAGTGCCATCCCATCATGCACACTCCGCACATGACGCAGATTTACCAGATAGCATTTATTACACTTGTAAAAACCATTTTCTTCAAGAATTGCTTCCACATCTTTTAACACCCCTCTTGTAGTGAAATCCCCATCCTCTGTGTGAAAGATCAGCAGATGCTGTACCACTTCCACATACTGGATATGGGAAAGCAAAAGGCGGCGAGTTGCAGTACCTGTTTTAATGGTAATGCTCTTATCTTTTTTCTTTTCCGCAAGACGTTTCACCTTATCCATTTTTACAGAAAAGGCTTCGTATTTCACTGGTTTCAGCACATAGTCAAGAGCCTGGACCTGATAGCCCCGGATGGCGTATTTCGCCATATTTGTTATGAAGATCAGAATGACTTCTTCATCCATCTCCCGGATTTTCTCGGCTGCTTTCATTCCATCCATTTCAGGCATTTCCACATCCAGAAAAATTACATCATAGCACGGGCGGTACTGTTCCAGGAGCTTACTTCCATCTGTATATTCTGCTATTTCTATCTGTGTATTCTTTTCTGTTTCATATTGTTTTAAAAAGGATTGAAGACGTTCCCGATCCTTTGGATTATCCTCTGCAATTGCCACCCTCAACATAGCAAATCCCCCATAGTATTTCTTTTTTACTCACATACAGCAAGAGCAAATTTTCATCAGACCCTTTATTGTTTCTTATCATAAGATAACATTTTATCTTCAAAACAGCAAGAAAAAAGGTGCCCCATGGCAAAGGCACCCTTTTCGCTGCAGCACCTCAGTTACCGAAATGCTGTATATAAAATTTTAAGTGTAAGCTTATCTTTAAATCAGATAATTATTTCTCAATCGGAACCCAGATGTTCTGCTCGATTGCTTTGTCAAGGATTGCAGGTGTATCTACAGCCATGAAGCCTGTCTTATCCTCTTCTACCTTGTACTCTTTTCCATCATAGGTTGTCTTTGTCATCTGGTCATCACCGTAGAAGTTACACTCAAGATAAAACTCTGTGTGATCTTTGTTTGTAGATACTGTGCAAACAAGGTCTGCCTGGATGTCTTCGATTGTATACTCTACTACTGTGTACTCGTCATAGTCTTTGTTTGGCTCGAACTGTGCTTCTGCCGGAAGGTCTGCTGCTGTAGCTGCTGCATCTGTAGCTGCTGCATCATCAGCTGCGTCTGCTCCATTATCGAAGTATACCCAAAGATCCTGCTCAAGAGCTTTGTCAAGAATTGCAGGTGTATCTACAGCCATGAAGCCTGTCTTATCTTCTTCTACTTTGTACTCTTTTCCGTCATAGGTTGTCTTTGTCATCTGGTCATCGCCATAGAAGTTGCACTCAAGATAGAACTCGCTGTCATCTTCTTTTGCGGATACTGTGCAAACAAGGTCTGCCTGGATGTCTTCGATTGTGTACTCTACTACTGTCCATTTGTCGTAGTCTTTGTTAGCCTCGAACTGTGGCTCAGCCGGAAGCTTGTCCTCTGTTACACCTTTGATTTCTTTTGTGTCGTCTGCCTTAGCGTCGTCTGCTGCTGCATCGTCAGCTGCTGCGCCATCACCCATTGCTACCCATACGTTCTGGTCGATTGCTTTCTGAAGGATTGCAGGTGTATCTCCAGCCATGAAGCCTGTCTTATCCTCTTCTACTTTGAACTCTTTTCCATCATAAGTAGTTCTTGTCATCTGGTCGTCACCATAGAAGTTGCACTCAAGATAGAACTCGCTGTTGTCTTCTTTTGCAGATACTGTGCAAACAAGATCAGCCTGGATGTCTTCGATTGTGTACTCAACTACTGTGTATTTGTCGTAGTCTTTGTTTGGCTCGAACTGTGCCTCTGCCGGAAGATCTGCCTCTGTTGCAGTAGCTGCCTCTGCGAATACAGAAACGGTTGCTGCCATAGATGCTGCCATAGATGCTGCAAGTACAAGTGCTAAAACTTTTTTCTTCATGATTTTCTCTCCTTTTCTATTGTAACTGCATGCCGCGCAGTTAACTTCTTACATCTTCATCCTGGAAACAGGTCGCCTACGCGCCTGTTCCCAGTGACTGTAGCTAAACTTTTATTTCCAGATATTTCTTATTCTGCTTCTTTAGCTACCGGCAGGAAAGATGCTACGATATTAATGATCATACCAACTACTGCCAGGCTGCAGAAGATAATAAAGCTCATGATTGTGTCAATTCCGTCCAGTCCGGATACTACATAACCGATCTGGTTTACCATTACGGAAGCGCTCCATACTGCTGCGCTTGCCATTAATACTGCATTTACAACCGGGATAAATCCGGTGATCACTTTGTTGAAACCAACCAGTACAAAGGAAAGTACCGCAAGGACGATTGCTGCTGCCAGGAAATAATATACTGGCTGGAAAGTATACATTACTTTGCCATAGTAAATTGCTTCTACAATGGCGATAATGCCTGCTACAAGCGTCAGATACAGTCCGATTGATTTTTTTGTCTTATTCATCATCCGCACCTCCGATTACGCTTCTTTTTTAGGTTTAATGGTTTTCAGGATCGTCATGATCAGGAACAGGATTGTCAGTACAGCGAATGCTGCTTCTGCGCCAACCAGTGCATTCTGATACCAGGTTCTTACAGCCTGGATCTCAGTTGTGGAACTGATTCCGTTCATTGCATTACTCTGTACCAGCTGATACAGGAAGTATTTCAGATTCTTCTTCATCATCTGCTGGAAGTTTACATCCTTCTCGATTGCTTTCTTGGAATCTGCCATAGCACCGATTGTAGAAGTATCATATGCGGAAGATGTCAGTGTTCCACCGCCGCCTGCTGCTGTAACGTCTCTCCAGTTCATGTAGTCTGCACCGTTGATCATATCGGTTACAAACCATCCCTGATAACCCCACTCGTCTCTTGCAATGTTGTCAACAAGATTCTTGTAAGCACCTACGAAAGAAGTACCCGCACGGTTGAAGGCTGTCATAACACCCTGTGCATTGTTGCTGCTCATGCACATCATAAATCCACGAAGCTCATTCTCACGGGCTGCCTGCTCTGTCATGAAAGTAGACAGACCGGAACGGTTTGCTTCCTGATGGTTAAATGCGAAATGCTTCGGCTCTGACATGGTTCCTTTGTTCTTGCATCCGATTGCAAAAGCATTTCCCATGTTAGCTGTAAGGACGGAATCCTCTGAATAATACTCATGGTTACGTCCGCAATAAACTGTTCTGTGAAGGTTCAGACCTGGTGCAAAGATAGAGCTCTCATTTGCCCACAGACCGTCTTCTCCAAGAAGCTCACCTTCTCTTTCAACAAGCTCTTTGTTGAAGGTTGCTGCAACGATCGGCTCTGTCGGCATGGTTGCCATACGGTAAGTAGCCTTATCGTCTGTTTCTTCTGTGTAGTAGTCTTCGTCAGAAAGGTCTTTGGACCATCTTACGAAGTAACCGCCAACCTGGTCACCGGTGTATCCCAGAGGACCATCGTTTGCGTAAACTCTTGCAAGCTGGATGGAATCGATGTTCTCGAAGTCATCACCTGCTTTTTCAATAAACTGGATTGCCTCATCCAGAGTAACCTCATCCAGAAGCTGATCCCACATCGGATCGTCGAAGTCGATTGCTCCGGCATAGTTGCCGTTCTCATCAAGCTTCATCATATCGATCAGTTTCAGACCGTTGTCTGCGCCCCAGGTAATGCCATTTCCATCGCCGTCATTTTCAGTAAGCTCATACAGCTGATCGGTAAGACCAACCATCATGGCATCTGTAGGTGTGATAGCCTCTACAGACTCCCATCCCTTGGACCAGTCAGATCTTGTAGTATATTCAACTGTGTTCTCAATCAGATTGTTGATGTTCATATCCTGCAGCTCATTCTGAACGCCAGTGGAATAGGTCTCAATATCTGTATCTGCAAGATTCCATTTGATTGCATTGTCTGCATTAATCTCGTCTGTCTCAGCAATTTTTACAAGTCCATCTTCATTTCCGTTCTTGTTTGCCAGAACATTGTTCAGAGCCTCATGTGCACCGTTACCAATTGCGAAATAATAATCGCCGGCTTCCAGTGACCATGCACCCTGTGTTCCGTCTGCTTTCACAGCTTCCTCATCATAGCTTGCCATGTAAAGAGGATCAAATTCGATGGTTACTTCTTCGGAAGCACCTGGCTCAAGAACCTGTGTTTTTCCATATCCGATCAGCTGGATAGCAGATTTCTCAAGACCGCCCTCTGTATATGGAGACTGTACATACAGCTGAACTACAGATTTACCAGCAACGTCACCTGTGTTGGTTACGTTAACCTTAGCTGTTGCAGTTCCACCAACCTGTACATCTACAGATTCAAGCTTCTGCTCAAATGTGGTATAGGAAAGTCCATATCCAAATGGATAGCTTACTTCCTCTGCATAGTTCCATGCATCACCGCTTGAAGAACCTTCTGTGGTGTCTGCATTTCCCTGTCCCAGAACTTCGTCTTCGTATCTTGTCTCATAGTATTTGTAACCGTTGTAGATTCCTTCGGATTCTACCAGATACCAGTCACCTTTGTTTTCCTCTGTAAGAACTGCATCAGAGCCAGCCTGGGAATTGTTAGTGTAAAGATATACACCATAATTTACCATTGCCGGAGCAGATGTGGAATTTACTGCATATGTGTCAGAGATGTGACCAGATGGGTTCACCTCACCGGAAAGAACATCTGCTACACCAAGGAATCCGTTTGCACCTGGCTCGCCAGCCCATACGATTGCACCGATTCCATCATCGTTCTTCAGGTCGTCGATCTCAACCGGGTTGTTTGTGTTAAGAAGAACTACAACCTTTGTGCTGTGCTGTTTCGCAAGCTCGATCATAGCTTTCTCATTATCGGAAAGTGCCAGAGGACGCTCGTAGCTGTCTTCCTCATTTGCGCTTGTCATGTTCGGGTTATAGTCAGAAGCCTCTGAACTATCACGGGAAATCACAACCAGTGCAACTGTGTCGTCTGCTGATTTCAGAACGTCATCATCATAAATGCTCTCCGGTGCTTCGCCAACGTTATAAGCTGCCGGATTCTCATACATGGTTCCAAAAGATGGCTGTAAGGAATGTCCATTCTTTCTGCCATATGTACCGTTTACATCTTCGCTGCTGTACAGATCCAGCATATCCTGATTCAGTGAGAAGCCCTTCTCGGTCAGTGCGGTCTGGATATCGTACTGCTTCTGACCTGCTTCCGCATCGATGGAAACAGAGGATCCGATCATACCACCCAGAGTAGGATTAATGGAGTTTAATCCCCAAAGGGTGACCTTGTCAGAAGAAGTATCAAGAGGAAGGGTTGTATCTTCATTTTTGAATAATACAGTTCCTTCAGATGCGATCTCTGCTGCGAGAGCATCTTTTGCTGCGATTACCTCATCAAGGCTTGAGAACTCAGATTTGAAATAAGTGGAATCTGTTTTCTCTCCGTTACTGGTATCTACGACCTTGTAGCTGGAAACTCCAAGACGTGTATTGATGAATGCCGCATTGGCATCCACGATAGCCGATGCGCCCACGGTCACTGCAAGAAGACTGGCTGATACAGATGTAAGTCCTCTCCACAGACCTGCGGACTTTTTCTTGTTGCTCATAAGCTCCCTCCTTTTATCATTTGCACCACCTCGGCATATTTGGACAGCCGTCCTTTCCATTTATGCCTGGGTGTTGCGTAAGCTTATCTTTTATGGTAGTACTATAACAGATTTTACCGTTCACGGTACATTTCTTGCGCAAACTGTCAATTTTCATGCGCAAATTGCAACCGCTTTTGTCTATTTTGCTAAAAAGTTCGCTTATTTTTTGGTAGTATAGCACAAAAAGCATTGGTAATGTTGTCCAATCGTGACGGATTTCTATTCAATAATGACATGTTGCGAGAGGGGACTATCTGGATGCCCTGCAATGCATTTACTGTACATATTATTTCTTGAAAAATACAAGTAATGAATTGTAAAGGTCGGTGATCCAGCTTGTCCATGCATGGTTGCCGTCCTCCAGCATTACCATTGCAAGGTTCTCACCATCTACAAATTTATCAGACATCTGCTCTTTTACATCATTATAAAATGCCACATGCTCTGCAACTGCGATGTCTTCCACACCCTCTCCATTAAACCAGTATTTAATGTCATAGTCTGAATATTTTTCATCCATTGTTGATTTGAATAAATCAAAATTGGATTTAATTCCGGAATAAGATCCCACATAGGAAAACAGGTCTGTGCATCCCATTAATATGGAACGTACAGATGTTATGGATCCCATGGATAATCCTGCGTAAGCACGATGGTCTCTTGTTGCAATCAGATTTTCCTCTGAGGTATCTCCTCCGGCATAAGTGGAATATTTCGATTCGATCATTGGAATAATATCATTGCGAAGCTCGTCCTGGAAAAATACGGTGAACAGATCCGCTTCACTTCCAATATTCTCTTCTCCAATAGAAGCACCATATTCTTTTGCCTGTTCTTCTGTGATCTCTTTGCCTTCAACCGGACTGTAGAAGGTTGGAGTTACCACGATTACCGGATCACAGATTCCCTCTTTGATCATATTATCCAGCACGTTTCTTGTAGTTTCTCCAAATACAGGTCTTCCGCCGTTATCATCCCCGAGCCAGAACTCCTGATTGTCTCCGCCGCCATGCATCAGATAAAGAATGTTGTACTGCTTTGTCTCGTCATAGTTGTATGGTAAATATACATGCAGACTCTTGTGAATTGTTTCATCTGTTCCCAGGATCTCATTTACTGCATAGGCCGGAGTATCGTATTCCAATGTCTCTACAGTTCCCTGCTCGTCACATGCATTCTTTTTTAATTTATCTAATCCCTCATCTTTCTTGGAATAAATAAAATCTTCTGCATAATCCGCAGTTTCATACTCTGGTATTTCAATTGTGCCCTCTGCCTCAAGGCCTTCTGAAGTTGCAGGTGCTGCATTTGTATCCTGAGCATATACTCCACATGGTGCTGCCAATGTGAGGCTTAATGCCATCACGCCTAATAGCATTTTTTTCTTCATTTATCCGAACCTCAACCTTATCTTTTATTTATTTGCTGGCTTTGCTACACTGTTTCCAAATACTGTAAATTCAACAAGTCCCGGATGAATTTCCTCAGGCCAGCCTGTAATAGTGATGCGTGCAAACTGTCCTAACACCGGCTCATCCAAAGTTACATAATCAATAATCGTATCTTTTCCCTGTCTTTCATAAACAGTCGTCCATTTGTCAGAATTTGCTTCATCTAACGGATTCTCAGTACCATTAAATACTTCGATTTTGTAATCTATACAGCATTTATCAGTTAAGACTGCAGATCGATCCGCATTGATTTCTTTCCATATTACACGTAAAGAATCAATATTGTAATTTCCCTTAAAGGACACAAGATACCAAGGCTGTTCATCTTCATCTGACGGCTGCCACCAGGTTATCATCGATTCATCGTTTGCGTATATCGGATGTCTTCCTTCTGAATAGCTTGAAACTGCATATCCCTGTTTCACTGACAATACATCAGAACCAGTTTCATTCCCGTCAGCCGGATTCGCCAGTACACCCGGAACATACTGAGGAGATTCTGAAAGATGTGGTACAACCAGATTTCCGTCCTGATCTATTTTAGCCGGATCACATCCAATCCGTCTCTCCATATCTCCCTCGTATCCTACATTTACCGTATAGAAGCACCACAGGGTAGCATCTGGTCCCTGAACAATAGAACCATGTCCTCCACCTCTGACAGTTCCTGTTACAGCATCTGTCTGATTAATAATTTCTTTTTCCTGAAGTTCAAATCCGTCCAGTGGTCCAGTAGTTGACTGATAACATCCCATTGTATATGAGTCATACTGTGTTCCTGCTGTAGCCCATGTCAGATAATATTTACCATCAATTTTTACCATCCAGGAACCTTCTGGGAAACCATTCTCATAATCCTGATGATTCTGTCCAAAATTCTGCCATTTGCATTTATTGTCGTATTCAATAAGTATCTTAGGTTCAGTAATCAGTTCTGTAGGATTTTCCGGATTCAGCTCAGCACCGCTTATATATGGTCCCATTCCCCAATATAAGTACATTCTCTGATCATCATCAACAAAAATATTGACGTCATTATGAGCTGCAATTACATTTCCATCTTCAATATTATCACTAAAGGATTTTTCATTATAAGTAAAATCACCTAAATCTGTAAATGGACCTTCCGGTGAATCTGCTTCATATAAGTCAGAACTGTTCCAGGCAAGATAGAATTTTTCTTTTCCAGATTCATCTTTTCTCACAGCAATTGTTGGTGCTGTAAATTTTAAATCCTCTCCTTTATCATCTTGCAGCTGAACAAAACGCCAGTTTACAAAATCATCTGAAACCCATAATGAACCATTTGTTCCATATAAATACCAAGTATCATTGTAGTAAAATGCTGATGGATCTGCAGAAGCTCTTGTATCATTTTCACTGATATAGGTAGATGTTCCTCTGAACATATCCTGAAAACGCGCATGTGTGATCTGTTCAACAGGATCATTTGGAATTGCTTCATTTCCGATCATCTGTCCAATCATGAATGGATTGTCAGAAATCTGTCCCTTTCCTTCAGAGGAAGAACGTGCATAATCCAGAGGAAGCGGATTAATATAGGTAGCAGCATCTCCCTGTTCTACCAAAAACTCCTGCCCTGTTGCATCCTCTTCCTGTGCATAGACACTGCAAGTCCCTCCCATAATAAGACTTAATGCCAGCACGCCAAATAACATTCTTTTCTTCATACCATTGTCCCCCATTTTTGGATTCTCTGTACAGATCTCATTTGTTAAAATCATTCCGGATAGTCCAATTATAACAAATGATATTTTTAGGACAATATTCTTGGCATGAACCGTCATTTTAACGTCATTATCGGTTGTTGTTCGGTTATTCTTTTGTAATTATTGTATGTTTTATTTTGTTTTTCTGCTATTTCACCATGTTTTTGCACATTTAGCACAAAAGTACTTCTCATAATCCTCTTTTATTTTCCAAGAAACTCCGTCAGATACTCTTCAATTACCGGAGTCCACCACTCCACATATCCTTTGCGGAATGGATGAACCTCGTCATGCATGTATTCGTTATAAAGATCTGTACCATAAACTGCTGTCATTTCTTCATTATGGAACATATCTACAACTCCGATTCCCCATTTTTCCTGAATCTTAAGAAGCAGATCTACCATTTTCTCATAGTTTTCCTTCTCTGCATAGGTTCCGGTGTAGAATACGACCGGGCATCCAAAGGTCTCCTGTACATAGGAAATGATGGTCTCAATAGCGCCTGCGATTGTGGTATCGTCAAAGTCAGCCGGATCTGTACTGTCTGTCACTTCACCCATAGGTTTGCCTGTAGTTGCGTCATTGGTAGATAACTGAACCACAAACAGATCTGGTGTTTCGTCTTTGCTGATCAGCTTCATTCTGGAAACATAAGAATCTTCTTTTTCATTTACCAGTGTAGTAGCACTGATCGCATATTTCTCACACACAGTTCCCGGATGGTTGTCCTGAATCGCATCTACCATGGAGTAATGTCCGCCAGCCTGTGCTCCATAAGTTACGGAAGAGCCAAGCCAGATAATGTCAAGTCCGGCAAGTGGATCGGATGGGTCTGCCTCTGGAATCGTTTTTACCGTATTATCATATCCGGTTGCTACTTCACTTCCAGCTGGTGCAAGAAGCACATCTCCTACATATGGGAAAACCATTCCCTTTAAGGTCGGCGCTTTGCAGCCAAATGCACAAGTCACTTTAATGGTATCCCCTGCCTTTAATTCCAAATTCTGTTTAATAAGAAATCTTCCGGAATCTGTAAGGCTTCCTTCATCATACTCTCCGTCGTCTTTATAAGAAGCTGGTGAATCTGCCGGAACCTGAAGATCTACCGGTACGGAGAAGGTTTCCCCGTCGTTGATCGTAAATGTAAATGGCTGGGAACTGAATGCTGCCAGAACCTTAGATACTGTAAGATACAGATCAAAAGTTCCCTCTGTACCTTCTGGTACCGTGTATACAATCTCGGTGCCCTGTGCTGCTGCCCGGATCATACCGGTTTCTTCGTCATAAGAGGTTGGCTCTTTTTCGTTATCCGGGCCAACGCCTTCCCCTTCTGTGAATGTAGCATCTGCTGCCGGAAGAAGTACCTGGCCTTCTTCGACCGCATTTGTTGTGTCTGCCGCTTCGGCCTGCGCCAGAACTGTACCTGCTCCCCCAACTGTGGTACCCATCATACACATTATCATTGCCATAATAACTGCCTTTCTTTTCATTGGCTCTTCTCCTTTTCTTTGCGTTTCCCGCATATTTGTCTCTACATTATCACGAAAAGAGCCTGTATCGAAAAAGGTGGCAAATTCACATGGATTTCTGGCAAAATTATTGTCTCATCCCTGTGAAGCGCCACCGAAATAATCGCCCCGTTCCCTCAAATGATATTGTTCCCATTTCACTGCTGTCCAACAAAAGGGGTACATATCAAAACCAGGCTATCATTTTTATCAATCTAATTTACTGGACTATCGTTCATCTATAAAATGGATTCTTCTACTCCTTACACTATAGCTTTATCAAGAGATATATTACTCTATAGGAAACAGCATACTCACCACAAACAGATTTTTCTCCGAAAAGATCCTGAAATTTGCTCCATATTTTTCTGCAATATACTGCATGCTTTTTGTTCCATAGCCATGCAGTTCAGAATCTTTTTTTGAAGAGTGGACCGGTAGTCCTGCTTCGGAAAGTTCCGGAAAAGTCTCACAGTAATTCTCAATTCTTATGCTTACCATTTTCCCTTTTCGAAGAATTTTTAAGAAGATATATCTGTTCTCTGCCTTTTCTTTTTTCTCATGTTCAATGGCATTATCCAACGCATTTCCAAACAAAGAAGCAATATCCAATGTTTTCATAAAATGAAGTGCTGTGCCATCTGCCATACAGGTAAAAGAAATCTTCTCCTGCTGACATACCATTTTCTTCTGCGTCAATACAATATCCAGCGCTGCATTTCCAGTCTGAAATGCACTTTCATACGCCTCCACCTGTGTCAGAACTTCCTCCAGTTCCTGATTTTCAGGATTTTCCAGACGTTGCAACTTATGGATATAATGTTTCAGGTCGTGGGCATTCCGGTTCACAAATTCCACATTGGTTTTGGTCATTTCAAACTGCTTTTTTTCCAGTTCCAGAAGCTGCCGCAGCTTTTCATTATCTGCATTTCTCGTCCGTAGCTCCACAAATCCAAGGGCAACACCAAGCCCCAGAATATCACACAAGATCAGCGGTGGATATACCACCCATACCTCCCTAATTCCATAAACCCAGAATAAATAATGCAGAAAAAACACAAAGATTCCCACTGCAATCAGCCAGATCCACGCTACGTTACTCAGCATATTTTCCAGACTTTCCCGAGCAAGCCATTTTACGATCTGGAAATAAAAAATTCCATATATCAGCACCATCAGAAATACAGAAAGAAGGAACTGACTCATTATAGAAATATCTCTGAACATAGAGTAAAAAACTAGGTTATACACATTGGACGACAGATTCTGGATAAATAGTGCCAGCATGCCGCTATACAAAATTTCCCGGGTATCTGCCTGGCAGCAAAAATGCCAGAATCCAAGACTCAGAAAAAATACTGTAGCGGAAAACAGTCCTGACACATAATAGGTTATGATATTCGGCAAAATAACAGCAAGCAAAAGGAAGATAGTTCCTCCCGCAAGTACACGCAGCAAATAATTTTTTCGTTTGGGCAAATGTCCTATACACAATGCTTCAGCAGCCAGGATCTGAAAAATATATCCGTGTGCCTGCGTAATTTTAAATAAATCCAATTTTCCCATTTTATTGCCCCATATATACTGTCAGCCTGTCCAGGAATTCCCGCTTATACTTCTGGGAAATCACAAACATCTGCTCTGCCACTTTGATCTCATTTCCCTTCCATTCATCCACCATAGAAAGATTCACCAGAACTGAGCTGTTTATCAATGCAAAATGGCTTGCCAGAAAATACTCCTGTATCTCTTTCATTGTCCCACGCATTTTGTAAACATCTCCATGGACATGAAATTCCAGATAATGTTTATTACTTTCTATATATGCGATCTGCCCGGGAGAAACCTTTTTGGCGCCATTTGGTATTTTAATGTAGTAAGCTTCTTTTTTGTCTATATGTGACAGTGCTTTTTCAAATTTGATACAGAATAGTTCATAAACCAGCGGTTTGACAAGGAAATCAAAAGCGTTCACCTCGTATCCCTTCAGCGCATATTGCGCCATACTTGTAATGAAAATAAGACAGGTCTCATCCCCTCTTTTGCGCAACTTGGCTGCTGTTTCCATACCGTCCATATGAGGCATTGCAATATCCATAAAGATCAGATCACAGTCGCCTTTGTAATCCTCCAGAAAGTTCAATCCATTTTGAAATACTGTGATCTTATATTGCAGTTCGTGTTCTTTTCCGTACTGTTCTATGTATTTCTGAAGCTGCTTCTGATATTCCAGATCATCTTCTACGATTGCAATTGTGAGCATATAACTTGACTCCTCCTGTTTCTAAGATAAAACCAATTCTCCACTTTACCCGGGTATATTTGAAAAAGGCTTTCTGCACTTTTTTTAACACTATCTATATCTTTTACTTATGATTTTAATTCTATTTTTTGTATGTAGCAACCTATTTTTCGGGATGCCAATAGTACATGATAGTAATACGGGAAATTAAAATGGCATGTTATGCCTGGAATGAACCGATTGCATAACACGCCACTTTACATTTATCTTTCGATATATCTTACTTTTTTATAATAGTGCCGTCTTTATTTTTCTTTCCCTGGCAATGTACGTTCTTAGCCCAGAATTTCCACTTCTGCCGCAGCTTCACCCACCTTGGCCTGTGCCTTCACAACCACTTTTTCAGCGCCAGCCTGTGGACGGATGATTGCCAAAGCCTCGCCATAATAGGTGTTCGTCTCATCGCTCTGGTATCTCTCCGGATAATATGGGCATGCACTTCCGAATGCAAGAAGCTCTCCGCCTTCTACCTCCAGCTTGATCCGGCCTCGTGCCAGTGGCTTCGTCTCGCCGTTTTCATCTGTATAACGCATTCTTACATAGCAAAGATCACTGTCTGCATTCACTTTTGTAAGTTCCGGTTCTGCACGAAGTACTGTCTCTTTTCCAGCTGTTTTCAGTGATTTCTCAGCGATCACATTGCCATTTGCGTCATATGCAACTGCTTTGATCTCACCATTATGATAAGTAGTGTCAAAAAATACCTTGCAGTCGTTTTTCGGCTTTTTGGTGCCTACACAATCTCCATTTACATAAAGCTTTACATGATCTGCGCGGGTATAAACTTCGACCTTAGCTGCATTTCCATCACATCCGTCCCAGGACCAGCTTTCCATGGCATTGGTCATTTTCCATGCAGATGGGGAATGGACATCTTTTGTATGATCTACCGGCATAACTGCGATTGCCAGGTCTTCCAGTTCAAATGCGACCCTGGTATAAGCCATCTCTCCAAGCGGCTTTCCAGTCAGGTCAATTCTTCCGGAGCCTGCACTTACCCAGCCGCAGCCACCGTCAAAACGTGGTGCATAATCCTTGTATTCCCATGCACCAATTCCTACTTCGCCCAGATAATCCTGTGCAGCCCAGACAAAATCTCCGATGATACGTTTATCTCTTTTTGCCTCCTGCATAAACTGATACGCATCTGCACAGAAAGTCTCACTTCCAAGAATAATTCTCTTCGGATATTTTTTCAGGTCATGACGGTAACGCTTGATTCCATAGTTATATCCTGCAACATCCATATTTGCATAAGCATCTCTTGTTTTCACATCACATGGGTAAAGAGTTGCTCCTGTTTTCATAAATCCGGCGCCGAAAATTCCGGCAACCGTATTATAAAACTCACTTCCTACAGCTTTTTTCTTTTTCGCATTTTCAGCTGCTTCATCTGCTTTTTTGTCGCTGTAAACACCAAAGCCCATAGAACTTAAGAAGTTAAAGAAAATATTAATTCCGCAGCTTACCGGACGGGTGGAATCCAGCTCGTGAAGCCGGTCTGTCAGAGATTTCGTAAGAGCGATTCCCTTCTTCTGGGCAGTCTCGGATACTTCGTTTCCTGTAGAGTACATGATGATTGATGGATGATTGTAATCCTTATCCACCATGTCCTTTAAGTCTTTTCTATAATTATCCAGGATCTCATCTGCATAATCGTATTTGGTCTTGTGAATATACCAGCCGTCAATATACTCGTCCATTACCAACATTCCCATTTCATCGCAGGCACGAAGAAGTGCTTTGGAACAAGGATTGTGCGCGGAGCGGATTGCATTATAACCAGCGTCCAGAAGAATGCGGATCTTACGACGCTCTGCAAATTCATATGCACATGCTCCGAGAAGTCCATTGTCGTGGTGGATACAGCCGCCTTTTAAGAGGACATTTTTCCCATTGATCTGAAGTCCTTTTTCAGGAGTACAGCTTACCATACGGATTCCGAAAGCTTCTTCCTGGACATCATCCCCGAAGGTTACACGACAGGTATAAAGATTTGGAGCTTCCGGGCTCCATAATTTGGCTCCAGGAAGTGCGAGCTCACAGGAACATTTGCCGTCTGCCTGGAGGATTTCCATAGCTACGATATTATCTGCCAGATCCACTTCATTTTCTGTCTTAGAAACACCCTGATTTACTTTTCTTTCCAGAATCTCAACCTTCACTTCACCGGCTTCATTTGGCCATGCTTCCACACGGATCTTCGGCTCTTTATAATCAAGGGTTGTAATCTTCACACTGTCAAAACGAAGATGCTTTTTCGGTACTGTGTAAAGCCATACCGGACGGTAAATTCCGGTACCAGAATACCAGCGGCTATTTGGCTGGTCATGATTGATCACTTCTACACGAATCACATTTTCCTCACCAAACTTCACATGCTTTGTTGCATCTACATAAAATCCAAGATATCCATAGGAATGATAAGCTACTTTCTCGTCATTGATATATACAGTTGCTTTACGATAAACGCCTTCAAATTCCAGGATTACTTTTTCTTCTTTTGCTTCTTCCGGAAGTGTAAAAGTTTTCTCATAGGTATAATCCTGCGCCTCGTACCATCCGGTATTTACTCCGCCTGCGCTTGTCTCTCTTCTCTCATCCAGCTGCATGGCATCATGGGGAAGTGTAACCGCAAAAGCATCTTCTTTTTCCCCTGTTTTATAGCATATCCAATTCTCGTTAAATGACAGCTTCATAATTACCTCCTGAAATTCATATATTTCTTTTTAACAGCTAAATTGCTATTTTCAATCCATTTGGTGGATTCACCGCACCAACAAAATGTAAACCATTTCGGAGACAGTCTCTGAACAGTTACAATATTTCACATAATTTATACCTGGATTTTACCAAACAAATAGCAGGCTGCACTATTCAAAGCGCAACCTGCTATAAAATACACGCAAACTGTTACAATTTCTCCATATATTTGTCCAGTCTTGCAGGCATCCAGCCCTTCTTCCAACATCTGCAAAGATCCCAGGAATCAAGTCTGCTGGCATACATGGAAACCTCTTTGTCTCTGTACAACTGATAATTCCAATAGAAAAATCCGGCGGTATCCTTCCATGCATTCATTTGAAGCACAGCAGCCTTTTTATACCATTTTTTACGGTAAGCCTCGTAGCTGTCAAGGATTACTTCATGTCCTTTTTTCTTATCTGCAAGCTCATTGCACACACACCATTCCCCGACGAAAACTGGTGTATATTTCTGTGCTTTTTTCAACAGATGATGCTGATATGCAATAAATGCCCGATATGCCCAGAATTTGTGGATGTGCGTCACATCCTCCATTGCCTGAATATAAATATGAGTATCCAGCATTACGTTTTTCATATGCTGCTTTACAAAGAAGTCTTTCCATACACCAAGGCGGAAGCCATCGTGAAATACGATTACTTTCTCCTCCGGCAAAATCCGGCGCAATCTCTTGTAAGCATCCACATAAAACTTTTTCAGAAATCTTGTAGAAACATGATGGGAACCCTTCGCCTCGTCTTTGTCCGCAGCCATTTTCCTGCTTGGCGCAGTCATATAAACACTGAAACTGATTGGCTCATTCAAAACCTCGATTCCAAACAGGCCTTCTCTGTCCTTATATCTTTCTGCCAGTCTTTCCAGTACAGTCAATACAAATTCCACCTCATCCGGCATCTGGCTCCATTTACAAACTCCCATCAAGCCGCCATTGTCATAACTGTTCTGACAGCCAGGTGCCGTATGCAGATCTACAAGAACCTTCAGGCCATACTTTTCTGCCCAGTCAAAAGCTTTGTCCAGATATTCGATACAGCCACTATATGGTTCTCTGTCTCCGAAAATAAAATACGGAACCGGAATGCGGACTGTGTTAAGTCCGTGAGAAGCAATATTATGGAAATCCTCTTCTGTCACATAAGTATCCCTGTGCTGCTTCACCATCGGCCAGAGTTTCTCCTTTGGCACATTACGGTTCAGCCAGGTTTCATCCTCCGCACCTGTTCCCTGGAAGATAAATGGCTGCATCCATTTCTCCAGTACCAGCCAGTTGCCAAGATTGGTTCCTATGATTTTGTCCATATCAACACCCTCCCTGTTAGCTTTTTACTAAATTACTATTTAAATTTTTAATTACTTTTTTCGCAAATGCACTTATTATTTTCAAAATATCTTCTGCAAATAATTATACAACGCCAGATGCCAGTTTCCCATAGAATGATATCTCATAGGAAATACATCAAAGCAAGTATTCACTCCTGCCCGGAGTCTTGGCTCTATGTCAAGAAGTGCCTGATAGTCCTGCACCTGTCCTGGCAATGCAAAATCAAAGTTGCCGCTTGCCACATACAGATAATGGATTGGCAAATCTGCAAACGTGCCTGACTGAATGGTATCTTGAAACTGCTGTGCATCTGTTCTGCTGCCGCTGAATGTACCGAACCAGGAAAAATAATCCAGGCTCTGACAGATTGCAGAGTGATAAGTCGTCACCGCGCCTCTTGATAAGCCTGCAAACGCTCTGTGATCCCTGCTCTCGGAAAAGCCCTTATCATCTGCTGATTTCGCATAAGTTGAATAAGAAGACTCAATTTCCGGCATCAGATCATTGCGAAGCTCTTTCGCAAAAGAATAGGTCAGCTGATCCAGATCATCCGCGCAGTCATCTTCCACATAAAAAGTCGGTGTCACGACGATCAAGGGCTGTATATCTCCATCCGCAATCATATTGTCAAGCATGATCTTATTATATGGATTGGTTTTCAGCCAGTATTTCTCATCATCCCCGGTTCCATGCATCAGATAAAGAATATTATACTCTTTTTCGCTGTCATAGCCATAGGGAAGATAAACATAAGCAGTCTTTTTTACATCCCGCTCGTCTGTTGCATAAGCCTTTGTATTATAAACTACTTCTTCTACTGTTCCAGGCTGTGTTGGTTCTGTTTCGTCATATTTGGCAGGAACTGCCCACAGCTCGTCTCTTGCCTGTCCCTGGGCATTGTGTGCTGCTTCGTATCTCACTTTCCAGAATCCCAGAAAACCTGCAAGGATAACGACTGCCACCATCGCCGGGAAATATACCATTAGGGGTGTGTTTCGTTTTAACCGTTTCTCTTCTGGCTTTTTCTCCGATAACATTCTCGCAGAAAGAACTTTCTCTTCCGTTTTTTTATTCGTCAATACCTTCTCTGCCGATGTTTTTCCTTCTAAAGTCTTTCCCTTAGAAATCATTCCTGCCACTATCTTCATCCTGATTATTGCTGCAATCCCCAGAATTCCACTAATCGCTGCCACAACAGCTTCTACCAGAAACAGCCAGTTGAAATAATACGTGCTGGTCGAGAAGTTTGTATTAAAATACAGAACAAATGCCGCCACAGCAATCACCAGATACAAAACCGGCATCCTGCTTTTCCAGGCTGTATATGCCACAAATATAAACACTACCGCAATCAGGGCAAATGTAATAAATGCAGTTTTATCTCCCAGAATCGCGAACCGAAGGATATCAATACAAGACAGCAATACAAGGACAACAGCCGGTATGAAACAAGTATCTTTCCAACTATTTTCTTCCTTTCCATCAGCCTCTTCTTTTATATTCTTTTCTTCTTCAAGTTCTTTTTTCATTTTCACTCCCCCTATTGGAATCAGTTTAACAGATTTTACAAATTATTTTTTATAAAATTCGCATTCTGCATCCTCTACAACGTATATTGTATTATATCTCACCGAATTCCACTTTTGTATTACACTGGCAAATATAACCCGATTTCAGGCACAAACAAAAAGAGCTGCCACCTTGACAATAAAAATTCGTCAAACCAGCAACTCTTTTATACTTAAATTTAATCCGTATTTAATTGTCCTTTTCTGTTTTAGAACTCTCAACGTGTCTGTCTAAAAAATCCAAAACTGCATCAACTGCAATTGACTTTAACTCCGGCTGGACACCATCAAAGCTATGAACCGCTTTTTTTCCAGAAAGAAGTACAAGTTCTGAGTTGGATTCACCATACAGATTGGCTAACGCTTCTACAGAAGCAGTATATGGAACTGCCTGATCATTTAAGCCGTGAATCAATAATGCATCCCCTTCGTACCCACTGGCTTTTTCAACAGATTCATCATCTGTAACTGCACCATATAAAATAATAATCCCTGCCAGATCTTCATTATGAGAAGGTGCAGCTAATGCAATATCTCTTCCTCCACGACTTCCTCCCAAAAGATATATATTATCAGGATCGCAGAAAGGCTGCTCTTTTACAAATGAAATCAGTGCATCCAGATCAGCCACCTGCGTTTCATCTGTAGATTCCTCATAATCCAGATCATTGCTTAAACAATTGGGAGCTTTTGTTCCACCGCTAAAATCAAAACAATATCCAATATAACCTTTTGCTGCCAGATCCTGAAGCCATCCTGGATTTTTAAAGCTTTTATAAGAGCCCATATTTTGATGGCAGAAAATTACAATCGGATATGTTTTCCCCTCTTCATAAGAATCAGGAAAGCAAAACTCGCCATATATACTGCGGCTATTGTTTTCTTCATGCCCTTTGCACCATGATACTACATAGTAGCAGCCATCGCCCTGCTGTACATATCCCTCCTGATGCTCTGGAGACACTTCTTCGGCTAAGGCTGAATTTGGCAACAGAAAACCTATAATAAGAGTAACAGCAAAAATTGTAAGTAGTCTTTTCATTTGCCTGCACCCTCCATTGATTATATTAACTTTCAACTGATTTTTCACAACTTATCCATACACTGCTATCTTCATGAATAAGTTGTGAATTTTAGCACTTGTTTCCCGCGTTTTCAGTTTTATACCTATCAAAAAGCACGGTAAATTTATAACAATAGCGTCAGCATCCGCTATAGTTATTATTTTTCAATTGCAACCCAAAGATTCTGCTCCAGCGCTTTTTCCAGAATTGCCGGAGTATCGGTTGCCATAAATCCAGTCTTATCTTCTTCTATCTTGAATTCTTTTCCGTCATAGGTTGTTTTTGTCATCTGGTCATCTCCATAGAAATTGCATTCCAGATAGAACTCACTGTTATCCTCTTTTGCGGATACTGTGCATACAAGATCTGCCTGAATATCTTCAATTGTATATTCTACAACTGTGTATTTATCATAATCCTTGTTTGGATCGAACTGTGCCTCAGCAGGAAGCGCATCTGCTGTCACCAGTTCTCCGTCTGCCGGTGCAGCTGCAGCACCATCTTCGTATACCCAGAGATCCTGGTCAATTGCCTTCTGAAGAATTATCGGTGCATCTGTACCCATAAATCCAGTTTTATCTTCCTCAACCTTAAATTCTTTTCCATCATAGGTTGCTTTTACCATCTGATCATCGCCGTAGAAATTACATTCCAGATAAAATTCGCTGTTATCCTCTTTTGCAGATACTGTGCACACAAGATCTGCCTGGATATCCTCAATTGTATATTCCACAACTGTATATTTATCATAGTCTTTATTTGGCTCAAATTCTGGTTTTTGCGGCAGTTTATCTTCTGTTACGCCTTTTTTCTCACCATCTGTTTCCGCTTTGTCTGCAGCATCATCTTTCTTTTCATCTGCAGCATCTTCCTTTGCATCCTCTTTTTTCTCATCTGCTGCTTCAGTTTCTGCGGCATCATCTTTTGTGTCTGCTGCCTCTGTAGCTGCTTCTTCTGCAAAAACAGCATAGCTGCTTCCCATAGATGCCATAACACTTACTGCAAGTAACATTGTAACGAATCTTTTTTTCATGATGAATTCTCCTTTATATTTTTGTAATTATTCAGAGCCACCCTCCAAAATGTTACCCATTTCGTCGGTGTAGCATATCTGTCATGCATTTTTTTGCAAATTTCAACTACTCCACTTCATTTTCCAGTGGACGGTATCCGAATTGCACATCCAGAAATGTCTCTATCTGTGAAGTCATTTCGTCTGAGCCCGCAAATTCGTATCCCATCCCAAACGGCTTTGAGATTCCGCCATACATATGCAGTTCACATGTTGTCAGGTCATTCAGCGCCTCATATGCCTTTACACAGAATCCTGAAGCAAAATGTCCGGAAGCACCTGCAAAGAAGAAAGCTGGCAGCTGTTCCTCACCATCCTCTGCCATTTTCGGCACCAGTACAGGCTCCTTCACATCTATGGCATTTCCGCTGGCATCATGGGGCATACCAGCCGCATAAATCGCCATTACAGCTGCAACATCTGCATTTTCCTCATCCACTTCGTCACAGGTATAGTCTTCGTATATCTGATCTGGTGTAATAGCCCCGCCGAAAGCCAGAGCCTGTGCATAACAATGCATTGCCCCTGCTGAAAATCCCATTGTTGCAATTTTGTCCAGGGAACCAATTCCCTGCTGTTCTCCATAATGCTTCAGGTAACGGATAGCTCTTTGCAGATCCAGAGTTGCATCCACCGTTTCGTAAGGTGCCACACGATAATTAAGTAAAAAGGCATTATATCCGATGCTGTTATAATATTCACAGGCCGGAACACCCTCGTAGTCATTACTTCTTGCCCGGTCACCGCCGCCAGAGCAGACAATGATATTTCCTTTTACCTGGCTTTGATCTTCAACCAGGTATGGAATCATACCTGGCTGAAAATCACCATCATCAAATGCGTCGGAAAAATCATATCCGGAAGCAGCGCTCTCTACTGCTGCCTTTCCTTCCCAGATATTCCAGGTCTCATTCTCCTGTGCTTCTGCCGATACACAGGTTCCCCCTGCTATAACGCCTGCCATAATCAGCAGCATGGCAATTCTTTTTTTCATATTCTTCTCCATTTTCAGGTCTTTGTAATTACTGCCCTATTTTTTCCTGCAGATAACTTACAATATCCTGATTTGCTTCTATACTCTCTGCATAATCCATATTTTTAATATTGAAAACATGTCCGATTTCATTTTCTTTTCCAACATATTCCTTATACACATGGGCGATATTGTTTTCACTTAAAAACTGGTCATATTTCACTGCCTCATTGTAAAGCAGGGAATCCGTTGGTGTGGTAAGAATGTACACTTCCGGAAATGTTTCTTTATTAATAATGGAATATAAATCAGCATGTCCCATGATCTCGTCATCCATCAGGATTTCCTCTCCTATGGATTTCGCAGTGAATCCAGCCGGGCCTTCTTCATTCAGCCCGTCTCTCAGTGCCATAATATCCGTACCCGGGCAGGACAATACATATCCTTTAATTTCATAATCTGCCGGAGAAACCT
The DNA here is from genome assembly GCF_964249465.1 of Ruminococcus sp. Marseille-P328. Taxonomy (NCBI): domain Bacteria; kingdom Bacillati; phylum Bacillota; class Clostridia; order Eubacteriales; family Oscillospiraceae; genus Ruminococcus; species Ruminococcus sp. Marseille-P328. Next base: position 80,795 of record NZ_CAXUBQ010000003.1, read on the forward strand.
CATAATACTGCTGTTCTTCCTCATTAGTAAGCACTGCAGCCATAAGATTTACAAAAAATCCTCCGGCACTGTCGCCACTCATAAATACGTTATCCAGATCAAAATTATATGCTTCCTGATTTTCCTCGACCCAGTTCAGAACAGTAAACAGTTCCTGAACGACTGTTTTGAAATTGCCTTCCGGAAGATGTGTATAATTTACATTCACAACAGAAAAACCATTTTCAGCATAAAATTCACTGTGTTCACTGTTTATTTCTTTATTACCACCAATATATCCGCCGCCGTGAACCTCAATGATAACCGGATTGGCTTTTCCGGAATCTGCCGGCGTATAAACATCCAGCATATGATCTTCATTCTCATCATTCATATATGAAATATTTTGAACAAAGGATACGCCTTCCGGGGCTTCGGAAGCCTTTACCTCACGGCTTCCTCCCCAGGCAGATACTCCAAGAATCACACAAGCTCCAATTACAGTCAGTATTTCTTTTTTCATTTTATCATCAATCCTTTCACAAATTAAGCGGCCTATTTCTTTTTATTATCTCTCGTATGGCTGCCAGTCAATATTATCCAGAGATAAGATATATGGCATAACAGAACCATTGATATCACCAGTCCACCAGGAACCGGAGCAATCCATAACAGTATGGCCTTCACCAGCTACTGCAATTGCCTCTACATACTGCATTTCTTCTTTAAATGGTGTCTTAAATTCAATATAATAGAATCTCTCATCATCATCAGTATACACAGTCAATGTAGTTTTGCTGCCAGCAGGCACTCCAGGTGCATCCTCAAGAACTGCAACTTTTGTATAGCGGTCTGGAATTACAGAATAATCAATATCACTTCCATGTGCTGCAGAATATGCTTCCTGGAATTCAACCTCATACTCACCCTTGGACTGCATTAACAGCCACAATTTAATATACTCATCCTGTGCTGCCGGATAAGAACTATTATGAAGTTTTCCTTCCTGATAATTGTATGTCACAATTCCGGTTTCCGGATCTGTAACATACTCTGAATCTGCCATTGGCAGCCACTTTGTATCATCTTCAAGCAATGCATTAAACTGCTCTGCTGTATATGTATGATACAGAACATCCACGCCTGGTTTCATACCATCCGCTACCAGTTTCTCATATGTAGTTGCATACTTGATTGGCTGTGATGTGGTATCTCCAATGCTCTGTACCAGCATTACCTTTGTACCGGATTCTGCCAGTGTCTTTGTATCAGCATCTGAGAATGGGGAATCCGCATCCTCTTTTATGGTTTCTTCTAAGGTGGTTCCTTCATAAGCTCCGCCGCCATCGAAAATTACAATGGCACTGTTGTAGCCTGGATATCTTGCACAGAAATTCATAGTGAACAGAGAACCAGCAGATTCGCCGCACATATAAATCTTGTTTTCATCAACTTTTCCTGCTGCGACCAGCTCGTCTACTTCTGCTTTGATCGCATCACAGAATTCTTCTACACTTCCCTCTGTTCTTTGTGGATACAAAACATAGCACGGCATAACCCTCTGCGCATCTTCTTTTGCATAGGATACCGCATAGTTTGCTCCATATAAATCTCCTGAAACGGAAATTCCAGTTCCGCCGGAATTAAAGATCACAATCGGGAGTGGTCCCTCTGCATCTTCCGGGGAATACAGATAACTTTCCATGGTAGAACTTCCTGAGGTAAGCGTAAGCTGCTCAAAGGATTCTACAACCGGATCTGAAAACTCAATTGTGGATTCCGCATCTACGGAAAAATCCGGATTTGTACATGTCATTGTCCAGAAGCCTTCGCTGCTGAAACTGCTTCCTGGATAAAATGGATCAATTTCTACCGTCATTGTATTTGCGGTAAAAGTAACATTTAATGCTTTTCCGGATTTATATGTATGGGTTTCATTTCCATCATAAACCATACCGGAAGTTTCAAAATCATCTGCTGTTAATCCAAGAATATTTTCTACGGAATCTACATAAAAAGTAAAAGAATGGATTGCTTTTCCGTAAGAATCAGATTCACAGTTTGCAACAATTTTCTGCACTGCTCCGTTTGTAGTCTCTTCTGCTGCGGTCTCATTTTCCGCGGTTTCCGTTTCCGCACTTACATTTACTACAGAAAAAGATGCTACCATAGTCATTACTGCCATCAGTGCTGCTAATTTTTTAAACTTCATACCGTTCCTCCTGTTTTATAATATTGATATCCCAGAGTCTGTAAAAAAGCATTCCTTCGATTTACACGCTCTGGTATCTTTTGATAGAACCATTATATAAATAAAAAAAGTGGCCGGCATTAAATCTGCTGACCACAAATTCAAAAATACCGACCACTTTTCCTGTAATGTCTTTATTGTTCCGAAATCCATTCTTCTAACTGTTTCTGTTTATCCACCATTACCTCAGGCAGCCCCTGTTCATAAAGTTCTCTGTTCAGATTTCCTAAGGCTGCATCTATATTGGGAATTTCTCCTGCCTCCAGCTTTGAAACCGTCTTCTGCAGACAGTTATTCATGTTCTCAATTTCCGTATGATAATTTCGGTCATCATATTGGAATCCATTGAATGCGGAATAGCTGGCATTTTCATACAGCTCCTTTACCTCATCAATTGCAGCCGTTCCCTCATCTGCCAGCTTTATATTTCCAAACACCCATGTCAGATCCTGCCTGTAACGATCTGAAATAATTTCTTTTTCACCGTTTTCCAGTACTTTATAATGTACACCTTCAATGCCATAAATATACAGTGTAACAAACTCCGGATCTGTATACATCAGTTCCAGGATCTTCGCTGCCCCATCTTTATGTTCTGAATTGGCAGGAATCACCCAGTTTCCTACCTGCAGCTGGCTTGTATTGAGTTTTCCCTCCAACAGAGTAATTCCTGTCGTTTCCACACCTGCTTTCTCAGAAATACGCGCCTGGTTTTCGGCGGAAGTATCTGTAAACATTCCAAAACAGGAGCCGGTTTCATACCAGAGTACAGTGCTCTCATTTATCTGCGCGTCAACTGGATGCACGTATCCATTTTCAACCCATTTCCGGATTACCTTCAGCATACTTTTATATTCTTTTGAACCAAACAGATTCACAAGCCCTTCATCATCCCCTAGTGTTCCGCCAAAAGGATTTCCGAATCCGTCAAATTCCAGTAACTGAAACTGTGAAAAAATACCGTCATAACCGATTCCCAGATACATGTCCTTTACTTTCGTCCCATCCTCCAGAACTGCATCTGAGTTTTTTATTTTTTCAAATATGGGGGCAAATATTTCATCCAGAGCTTCATAATCATGCTTTTCCTTTAAATTCCACGCATGTAAGATTTCTTCTTCATCAACATCAATCGCCTTAAGTACTTCCCTTCGGATCAGCAGACCTTCTTTGACCGCGCCATGATCCAATGCACATACGCTGTAATGTTTCTGGTTCTTTTCTGTCATGTTCCACAATTTTTCCGGATAAGCTCCCCTTAGCACTTCTCCATCCTTTTCCACATAAGCATCCAGAGGGGTGATCATTCCATCTGCAATGTAAGAATTCAGTTCATTTTCATTCATACCTGGCATCAGATCGATCTTTTCCCCTGCTTTCAGACGTACTGCGCAGTTCAGATACATTTCGGCAACATTTGTGTATATGTAGTTTACCTTCACACCACATTTATCCATAGTAATTTCATTCATTTTACCGGTAACCAGATCCATGTCATCCGGAATGTAACCGTATGTAGGCAATACCATGGTAATTTCCTCGTATTTTTTTGTTTTTTCTTCAGATATGCCTGTCTGAAAATAAACGCTGCATACAACCACGATTACGGTAATTGCAGCCAGACAAAGTATCAGCTTCCATTTTTTCATTTTTCCCACCAGCTATTTTTCCATTGAAAATAAAATTGTCTTTGCTTATAATATTTGAAGGATTGTGGGAGCAGCGTAGCTGCGGAGCAATCCGTGATATCCGGTTAGTGTCAAAAGACCTTTTGACACTAACTTCATTTATTAGACTTTAACTATACCGTAGCCTTCCAGATAAAGTCAATATCTGGTCATTATAAAACAATAAAGGAACTTCTAGCGCCATGTTATCTACCAAATTGAAATCCAACTCTCTGCGTTTCCGGATTTTTGCAGTCATTTTCGCAATCTGGGTACTGCTTTTCATTACGATCAGCTTTTATGCGAATTTTACCAGAAAGCTTCTGATTTCTGAAATACAGACAACCAACCAGAATATGCTGAATCTCTACGCAGACCAGTTAAACACTTTGTGCACAGATGTAAACCGCTGTCTTGCAGAAAAAACCATTAACACTAACTTTTCCCCTGACGCCCTTGATCTGGGCAGTCTGACACAGGAGCTGGAGAAGGACATCCTTCTTTACAATAACAAGTTTTCTTTTTATTACAGTGATCCGGCCAGTCAGAATTATATTTTTCAGACAGCATCTAACATTACCCTCAAAGAGCGCCAGAGCTTTTCCCGGTATTTCTATGATTTAAATGACACAGCAGCCTCTTCCTCCTGGCAAATCATCCAAAGGGATTCCCTTGCCTTTCTGACTTGCTATTATAATGTAAATAACCAGTATCTCGGTGCGTGGATTTCTCTTTCCAACGCGCTCCAGCTTTATGCAGGAAATAATTTTGCAGAGCAGAGTACCTTATTTTTCACAGACTCCAATACGGATATTCTCACTTACCTCAGTCAGGATCAGGATTCATTTTCACCAGATGACCTGCTTAATTCCAAAACAAACCTGGTTCTATCTGTAGGAATTGCCTCCGTACCTGATTTGTACCTTACTCTCAGCATTCCTTACAGTACTATTTTTGCGAAGTTAAATATGATCCGGATCGTGGAGGTTTTCCTGCTTTTATTCATTGTTTTGTGCATCCCCATACTGCTTTATTACCTTACACTGATGATTCTGCGCCCCATGCAAGTTCTCACAGGCGCTATGGAAAAAGTACAGGACGGAAATCTTTCTGTCACAATTGATCTCCCGGACAGTGCAGAAGAATTTCAGAATGTATCCCAGACCTTTAATACCATGGTCTCCGAAATACGGCATTTAAAAATAGACAATTATGAGCAGAAAATCTTTAACCAGCAGCTTGAACTGGAAAAGCTGCAGCAACAGGTAAAGCCTCACTTTTATCTCAATTGCCTGAACATTATATATAATCTTGCAGAAGGTGCCGAATACGAGCTGATTCAGGAGCTTTGTATGGCTCAGGCCAAGTATTTCCGCTATATGCTGAAATCTTCATTTTCCACAGTATCTCTGAAGGATGAGATCGCCCATATAAAAAATTATCTGCATATTCAGCAGCTGCGCTATCCAGGACGGTTTTTTATTGATTTTTCCCTTCATACTGAATTGAAAAACATACAGATTCCGCCTCTGGTGCTTCACGTTTTTGCAGAAAATGTGGTGAAGCACGCAGCCTCCTCTGGCCCAATCCAGTTTTCTATCTCTGCAACACTACTTGACGAAAAATATATTCAGATTCAAATAGCAGATACCGGTCCTGGCTTCCCTTCGGATGTTCTGGACATGCTGTGCCACCCGGAAGCACTTTCCAGTGACTCCGGCGATCATATTGGTATCTCCAATACCATCAAGCGCCTCAGGATTTTCTATAAGGGCCAGGCACGTATTTCTTTTGAAAACCAACGGCCCCACGGCGCACTGATTACTTTATTGATTCCAAAAGGAGAGTTTAAATGAACATTCTGCTTATAGACGATGAACCACTGACCCTTCAAATGCTTCAGAAAAAAATCCCCTGGCAGGAGATTGGAATTGATCAGGTATATACTGCCAATGACACACGTTTTGCAAGGCAGCTGCTTCAGACCTTTTCCATTCAGCTCCTGGTTTGTGACATTGAAATGCCAGGGGAAAATGGCCTGGACTTTTTGAAATGGGTAAAAGAAAATATTTCCGGCAGTACAGTTTCTCTTCTTCTCACCTGCCACGACGATTTCAATTATGCGAAAGCCGGGATTCAGCTGGGTGTATATGATTACCTGGTAAAGCCCATCGCTTATCCGGAATTGACACAGGTTCTGAAAAATGCTGTAAAAGAATACGAAAAGCTTTATTCCGACCAGCAGCAGATACAGGACGGACAGCTGTGGAAAAAGCATCTGGATTCCACGATTCGTGCCTTCTGGCAGGATTATTTCCGTTTTTCCGGTTCTTACACACCAGAAAAAATGAATGAGCTCGGGATTCCTTCTGATGCCGGATTTCTGCTTATCTCTTTCCGGCATATCGCAACCAGTCAGACGCTTCAGGCCCACGACATTATTGCCCTTTTGGAGCAACAGGTAATTCCGGCTTTTTCATACTTAAAAATGGACTTTTCCATTTTTTCCAATGCCCCACAGAACTATCATATTGTAGGCTGGAATTCTTCTGCGCAGGATTCTGAGAGCATTCCTTATCTTTATGCCCAGATGAAGAAAATAACCACAGAGCTGCATATGAACCAGCTGGATCTTTATGGCTGTATGAACCATTACACATCCATCGGTGAGCTTATAAAAATGTCCGCCGTTTTCCAGAAATTTTTCGACCAGCTGACAGATAATACCCCTGGCTTTTTCCTGGTAGATTCCTCAGCCCAGCTTTCTGAACAATATGACATTCTTTCCAGCACCAGTCTTCTAAACAGCGTTTCCACCTATGTGAGAAGACACCTTGCCAGTGAGATTTCAAGACAGGAAATTGCAGATTACGTGCATTTGAATCCAGATTATCTTACAAGAATTTTTAAGAAAAAAGCCGGAATGAATCTTTCTGATTATATCCGTCAGGAACGTCTCAATTATGCAAAACATCTGCTGAAAAACACTGAGCTTTCCATCAGTGAGATTGCCCTGACCACCGGCTTTAATTCACCGTCCTATTTTTCCAGTACCTTTCATAAGGAATACAAAATCACACCGGCAGACTTCCGGAATCAGATTTCCGGCACAAGCCAGAAATAAAGTACCCGCATACTCGCAAAAGCGGCAGCTTAAAAGGGAGGTAAATAATCGTCTTATTTACCTCCCTCTCACACCGTGCTTAGAGCCTATTTGAAAAGGCATCTGGCACGGATTTTTAATTTTCTCAAATTTCCGGAAATAGCTTATCTATTTCTGTACTTCCTTTTGTTCTTCCTCAACCTTCAAAAATGATGTGGTCACTGCCAGAATCGCATACGCGATCATTTCTGCCCCAAGGAAGCCCATAATGATCACCCATTTCGTAGCATCATTCTGTACAGCAGCTTCCATAACACCGTTTACCAGCTGTGGCGGCTGATATCCGCTAAGAGAGATCAGTCCGTTAAATACTGCAGTCATGATTCCACCAGCAGATACTGTGATAATACTATAAAGTGACATGGAAAGTCCATCACTTCTGTAACCATTTTTTCTTTCCAGATGATCCAGTACATCTGCAAACAATGCCATCATAACATAGCAGGCAGGAATCGTTCCCAGTGTTTTAATAGTAACCCCGATGGCAACCATTATAAAATTGGTAGGGTTGATAAAACTGATCACTCCCCCGGCAACTGCCAGCCATAAACCGGCAACTGTACAATTTTTCTTACCGAATTTCTTTGCCAGCGGCCATGCGGTAAACATTCCAAGAACCATAGGAATACCGGAAAAGACAGCCAAAAGCGTCTGGGTAATACCATCCTGATATTTTCCAACGATGTAATCACAGTAATAACTCATGGAAAGATTTTTCATTCCACCTGATAAATTAAACAACAGGTAAAATACAATGATCAGCCACCAGTATTTATCTGTTACAACACCTTTCAGCTGCTGTTTCAGGGGAAGCTCTTCTTTTGAAGCTTTTTCACCGGAAAGATCTTCCTGTTTTTTGAGATACAGCTCTTCTGTAATACGTTCCCGGGTAAAGCAGAATTCCACAAGTGCTCCTGCCAGCGCCACTGCTCCCATGATACTCATGCAGATCAGCCATGCCCTCTGGTTTTTCAGTCTGGGATAAATCAGCATCGGAAACAGAATGGATGCAAATAATCCGGCAGCCCCCATATTGGCAGCATTACTGATAACAGAAAGCTTTCCTCTTGCAGCACTGTCTCTGGTAGACAGCGGAACCATCATACTGTGCGACAGGAAATAAATCGGGTAAGCAACTGCAAAGTACAGATTATAGGACACTGTGATCCAGACCAGCTCCAGTCTGATGTTTCCTGTAGGAACAGAAAACATCAGTACACATGAAACAACCATCAGCGGAGCCGCAACTAGCAGGTAAGGTCTTGCCTTTCCCATTTTCGTTCTGGTCCTGTCAATAAGGATTCCCAGAATGATGTTTGCAATTGTTACAAAAATCGTGCACACCAGAGGTAATGCCGTAATAAATTTTCCAGACAAGCCCAGGGCATCTGTGTAGAAACGGTTCAGGAAGCAGGTGAATACTGCATTCACGATGAGTACACCAAATGGTCCTAAAAAATATCCAAGCGCCATTTCCGGCAACGAAACAGAATCTTTTTTTAACATAAGCTATTTTACCAATCCCTTAAATGACACTACAAATTCTAAGATCAGGGCTGCAAAGGTCAGTACCGCGAATATCAGGAATCCGGCTACCTGTCCCCATGTATACAGCCCGGAGACAGCCCATCCAAGCGGATCAAGCTGTGATGCGAAGCCATATACAAATGCAACGGAAAACAGGATTGCACTTACAGTGGAGGAAAGATTCAAAATACCAAAAGAATATTTCATGTTAACTACAATGGTAATAATATTTAATACAATAGCAATTGCTGCAATGATTCCAATCTGTTTTACTGCAACCTCTGAAGTGGAATATGCTACCAGTCCGATAATCCCAAGTACCGCTGCTGCCAGAGTCAGCCAGCTACTGGTTGAAAGCTTTTTCGTCTCCTTCATAACTGTTTACTCCTTTTCCTTTCCGTTCTTTTTCAGACTTACAAGATAAAGTACTACCAAAATAACTGTAAGTGCACCAAATGCATATTTGATACCTACGATCAGATTCTGCCACCAGGTATTTACATAGACGATCTGGGTACCTGCAGAAATGCCGTTCATGGCGTTACTCTGGGCAGTTGTATAGACATAAGTCTTAAGTATTTCTTTCATTTTGTGCTGGAAGAGGGAATCTGCTTTGATCTTCTTCATATTCTTATCAGAAGTCATAGCACCCCATTCTGTATCTTCATAAGTAGTCGGGTTGGACAGCATCGTTCCACCACCGCCCAGCAGGGAATCCTTCCAGTTCATATAATCGGCACCATTGATCATATCGGTAACGATCCAGCCAGTGTATCCCCACTCATTTCTTGCGATCTGTGTCTGAACACCTTCATCTGCACCTGCAAAAACAGTACCAACACGGTTAAATGCCGTCATGATTCCTTTTGCAACGTTCTTCTGCATTGCGCCCTGGAATCCTCTTAATTCCATCTCTCTTCCGGCCTGCTCTGTCATAAAGGTAGATAATCCGGAACGGTTTAATTCCATATTGTTAAATGCAAAATGCTTCGGAGTCATCATCAGTCCCTTTGAAGTTCCACCTGTGCAGACTGCAACTCCCATTAAGTTGGTAAGCATGGAATCCTCAGAATAATACTCATGGTTTCTTCCGCAATACGGAGTTCTATGGTTATTTAAGCCAGGACCTAAGATTGATGCAATATTGCTCCATAAACTGTCTTCGCCAAAGATCTCACCTTCACGCTGTACCAGCTCTTTATTAAATGTAGCTGCTACTACCGGCTCTGTAGGCATTCCTGCCATTCCATATCCGGAATATTCATCCTCTTCTGCTACATAAGTAGGCTCATCTGAATTTGTCTTATTCCATTTTACAAAATACCCTGGAACCTGGTCTCTTACAAAACCAATTGGTCCATCATTTGCGTAAGTTCTTGGATATCCGATGCTGTCAATATTCTCGAAATCATCACCGCCAGCTTCCACAAAATTAATCGCCTCATCCAGTGTCACCTGGTCCAGAAGCTGATCCCACTGTGGATCATCGTATGCCAGAACTCCGGTAGTGTTTCCATTTTCATCTGTAAGAATGAAGTCAGCAAGCTGTAATCCATTGTCAGCTCCCCATACTTCGTTATAATCACTATTTTCAGTTAATGAATAAGTATTATTGGTCAGACCAACCATCATTTCCTCAGTAGGAGTGATTGCTTCTACAGGTGTCCAGCCCTTGCTCCAGTCAGAACGTGTGGTATATTCTACTGTGTTCTCAATGAAGTTATTGATATCTGCATCCTGAAGGGCATTTTCAACACCTACAGAATAGGTTTCCTGGTTCTTCTCGCCCAGATTCCATACAATTGCGTTATCTGCTGTGATATTCTCATCTTCATTGATAGCGATCAGATTATCTGTGCTTCCTGTCTTTTTGGCAAGAATGTTGTTCAATGCTTCATGTGCACCATTTCCAACTGCAAAATAATAATCACCTGCATCCAGTACCCATGCACCCTGTGTTCCATTTTCTTTTACAGCATCCTCATCATAGCTTGCCATATACTGTGGATCAAAGGTAATGGTAACGGTTTCTGTTTCACCTGGCTCCAGTACTTTGGTTTTTCCGAAGTCTAACAGCTGAACAGCCGCTTTCTCAATTCCGCCTTCTGTATATGGAGCCTGCACATAAAGCTCTACAGCACTGCTTCCGGCTACATCACCTGTATTGGTTACATCTACCACAGCAGTTCCTTCGCCGCCGATGGCTACATCTACAGATTTTAATTTCTGTTCAAAAGTAGTATAGGAAAGTCCATAGCCAAATGGATATACCATTTCATTTGCATAATCCCATCCGTCACCAGTGGAAGAACCTTCTTTGGTATCTGCATTACCCTGTCCCAGGATCTGATCCTCGTATCTTGTTTCATAATACTTGTATCCACTGTAGATACCTTCGGATTCCACCAGATACCAGTCTGCTTTATTTGCTTCTGTCAGGACAGCATCTTTTCCAGCCTGTGTGCTGTTTGTGTAAAGATAAACGCCCCAGTTTACCATAGATGGGGAAGAAGCAGTGTTAGCCGGATAAGTGTCAGAAAGATGACCAGACGGATTGGCATCTCCGCAAAGCACATCTGCTACTCCAAGGAAGCCGTTCATTCCAGGCTCACCTACCCAGAGGATCGCATCGATTTCTGCGTCATTTTCCAGATCACCAAGTTCCATAGGGTTGTCTGAATTGATCAGTACGATAACCTTTGTACTATGTGCTTTCGCAAGCTCGATCATAGCCTTCTCATTGTCAGACAATGCCAGCGGACGCTCAAAGCTGTCACTTTCATCTCCGCTTACCATATTTGGATTGTAATCCGTTGCTTCTGAACTGTCACGGGAAAGTACGACAACAGCTGCTGTATCATCTGCGGACTTTAACGCTTCGTCTGTATAAACAGATGCCGGAGCTTCACCAACCTTGTACATTGGTGTATTTTCGTATGTCATTCCAAAGCTTGGCATGGAGGAATGTCCTCCTGCTCTTCCATAAGTTCCATTTACTTCTTCACTGCTGTAGAGATCCAGCATAGTCTGATTCAGGGTAAACTGCTTTTCTTCCAGTGCCTGCTGCAGGGAATATGCAGTCTGTCCATTCTCTTCATCAACAGCGACAGAGGAACCGATCATTCCACCTAAAGTAGGATTGATGGAGTTTAATCCCCATAAAGTAATATTTTCGCTGTCCTTTTTCACCGGAAGTGCTCCGTCATTTTTTAATAATACGGAACCTTCTGCACTTAACTGTGTTGCCAGCTCTTTCTTTGCATTTAATACTTCTTCCAGACTGTTAAACTCAGATTTATAATAAATTCCATCTGATTCACTGTCTGTCTGGATTACCTGGTAATTGGTCGTTCCCAATCTACCGTTGATAAACTGTGCTCTGCTGTTTGCAAGCGTCTCTACGCCCATTGACAGCACTAATACAGACGCCGATACGGTTGCAAGTCCCTGCATTGCCTGCTTTTTCAAATGTTTCATTTCTTTCCCCCTCCAAAGTCTTCCCATTTCCATTCATCATACCAGCGGATCATTGGCTTACCGTCGATCCATTCTACCGGCAGCCATACGTATGTGGAAATGCTTGTATTTTCTTTATGTTTGATTTCTACACCCGGCAATTCAACCGCTTCTTTCTCCGAAGTGTCCACCGTCCATGCTCCGCTCGCTTTCAAGGTCCGCTCTGCAAACGGATAGGACAGCCTTGTGATTGCCTTTCCCAGAAATGTAGGCATCCAGCGGTCAGCCATTGCGATATACAATTCTGTCCCCGGTACCTTTAACACACTGGTAAATTGGCTGAAAAATGAGCTTTTCGTAGTATCCTTTATACATGGATCCCCTAATTCCTCATATTTCCCATGCCAGTCTGTGATCCGGCACACCTTACTTGGGTTTGGATAATAACCAGTAGTTCCACTTGTGTAAAGATAATAATTTCCATCTTTTTCAAAATAAGTGGGGGCTTCTCTGGTATATGGCGGATGCAGCCCGTCATAATGAACGGAATACTCTCCGGTCACCTCTGTGAAATTCTCCGAAAGTGTAGCCGTTACAAGCTGAAAGTGTGGTCTGTCAAAAATCAGATACCCTTTTCCTGTGTTTTTGTCTACTGCGATGGTAAAATCCCCGGTGTCCATTTTCAGCGGCTTGTACACCTTATGGACATATTCATAGGGTCCCATGAAATCATCTGCCTGCAACACACACATAAACTGGCTTGTCACACCGGCCATGATCTTGAGCCATGCCACATATTTTCCGCTCTTTTTGCAATACACAATATGCGGACGGTCCATACAGTAGGTAGGGTGCAGTGGACTGTTCAGATCATCCGGATCCGGGTGAATGATAAGGCCAAGGTCTTTCCAGTTATACAGATCTTTCGATGAATAGGCTCTTACACCCCAGTGCCAGATCGTATTAGAAGGGCCGCCCTTGGTATATTCCTTGTTTTCGCCATACCAGTAATACGTTCCATCTTCTTCACTGTAAAAAACCGAAAAGCCATGAGCCTGGATTGCTTTTCCTTCAGTATCCAGCCACTTCTTCCCTGGTTTAAAACTATGGTACATCTCTTCCTCCTCCTTTTTTTCAAGCATACACTATAAAAGTCAGATATTTCCGGCTTTGTCATATAATCGCCTTTTTTTGACACAAATAATTCTGTTGCGAAGAGATTCACATTTTTTACTCCAGATACGAAAAAAGTAAGCGGTCTGCCTGCTGTACAAACCGCTTACTTTTTATTGGTCTTTTTCTGATTTTAATTTACGGACATCCTTTCCTGCATCTGCAAAAGCAGCTGCAGTTCAAACCATTCCCCATTTACTTTTCCCATAATGGAACCGTCATATTTATTTACGATGGTCTCCATGCTTTTCATTCCAAATCCGTGATTTTCTTTATCTTTTTTGGTTGTCAGAGGAATGCCGTGGTCAAATGCCGGAACCTCGGCAACTGTATTTTCGATACGGATTCTCACGAAATGCTTCACCTGTTCAATGGTAATATAGATCAGACGTTTATCCGGATCCTGGAATTTCATAACTGCTTCCACTGCATTATCCAGGGCATTTCCGATCAAAATGCTGATATCAAAAGGATCCATAAACGACAGGATCTTGCCATCTGCAATGCAGTTCATCTGAATTTTCTTACTCTGACATTCAATACTTTTCGCAGTTAAAATTGTATCCAGAACCTTATTTCCTGTTTTATTCTGTGCCTCATATATTTTTATTTCATTTTCCATTTCCAACAGACGCTGCCGTACCGTTTCTTCACCAGCCTCTGACTTTAATACATTGAGATAATGTTTCAGGTCATGATATTTCTGATTTACCAGATTAGTGCTGTTTTCCATTGTCTGATAGTTATCCTTCTGGAACTGCAATGTCTTCTCCAGAATCTGCACTTCATAGCGCCATTTTTCATCCATCATCCGCATATGTATCACATAAAGAGCCGCCACGCCACAGAGATTTATTACCATACGCAGCAGAAAAAATTCCCTGGATGTCGCCGCTGACAACGGGGTGTTGGACCAAAAGCAGCTGATGTTGCTGGCAAGATGCACCAGAAGTACAATAAATCCGGTACTGAAAACTTCATGCAGACGGATCTCAGGCTGTTCCCATTTATATAGGATTTCGCGTCCTGCCACACAGCAGATCACCAGAAGAATGCCATGAATAACCAGCAACATCAGAATTTGTGTCAAAAGTGTCTGCGACTTTACATCTCCATCCACAAAGAAGTAGTACAGCTGCCACTGGATCGCGGCACAGCATTCTGACAGCATAAGCGCCCACGCAGTATAATACCAGGTTTCCATCCAGCTTCTTTCACATGCAAATTTCAAATAGAAGAAACGCACCAGAACAATAAATCCACTGATGGGCACATACAAGGCCTGGCTGATATTCTGATAACCATCCGTTACGATAATGATCCAGAAGATAAGGAACGTCATCAGGATAGTTCCTGGAATCTCTTTTTTCCATTTTCTGTCTTTATTTAGAAGCAACATTACCAGTGCAGAATATAGCGCATATGCAAATGCATAATAAAGTCCTGGGGTTCCATCTGTCGTTGTCATTATTTGCTCACCTCACTGATATACCGGTTAAATTCATTCAGCAATTCCTTCTTGCGTAGTTTCGCCACCGGAATCTGCTCTTCTCCGATCTGCACAGTTGCCTCTCCTACGCTTTCCACATAGGCCAGATTCACCAGATACCCTTTATGACACCGGAAGAAATAATAGTCCTTCAAGGTAGCTTCCAGATCTTTTATGATTCCACGTACCGTATAGGTAACGCCGTCCTTATCCATATGATAGATCAGGTCATGCTGCAAGGCTTCGATATACATAATATTTAAAATATTGACCTTCTGAACCCTTCCCTTCAGATGAAGTGTGATATATTTTTTCGCACTTCTTCTCTCCATACGCTCCAATGCCCGTTCCAGCCTCTGGGAAAAAGCATAATAGGAAATTGGCTTCAGCACATAATCCAATGCGTCAACCTGATAGCCCTTCAAGGCAAACTGGGGCATATTTGTCACAAAAATAATGATAACATTGGAATCCATCTTACGGATATGCTGGGCTGCCGTCATTCCATCCATAAACTTCAGCTCAATATCCATGATCAGGATGTCAAAATCCCCATGATACTTTTCCACCAGGTCTGCTCCATCCTCATAGCGGACAACCTGAAATCTTACCTCATTCTCCTGCTCATATTTATTCAGATACTCCTGCAGGGTTTCTGCATAGGAATCATCATCCTCTACAATTGCAACCCTTAATAATTCCTTGAATTTTAGCATAAAAACTCCGCCCCACTTCCATCACAAATTTCTTCCTCTTTCACCCGCCAGCCAAGCTGACAGGCACCGTACCCATTTATTGTTTATTATATTTTAAATACCTCTTTCCGTCAAATTTTTGTAATTTTCTATTACATATGAAAGAATCCTGCTTTGCAGGATTCTCCGCCTGCGGCGGGTCGCTTCATGCGACATCTGCCTCTCCGCCGCAGTGCGATCCTACCCGGCAGGGCTTTTTATGTAATAGGAGATTCCAACGGAATTTCCTATTACATAAAAATAGCCGGAAATATTTCTTTTGATAACTCAAAGAAATACTTCCGGCCTGGAGCCTGATTTTTCGCACGCTCCTGAAGGAATTTATTATTTGTCAGAAAAAACTTATCACTCTTTCACTGCTCCAGATGTCATACCGCCCACAATATATTTCTGTCCGATCATATACACGATTACAACCGGAATACAGGTAAGTACAATATCAGCAAAAATATAGTTCCAGTAGCTTTTATTTTTTCCAAAGAACTGATAAACAGCCATAGTCATCGGGAACATTTTACTCTTGCTTGACAGATACAATGGAGTCAGGAAATCGCTCCACACACCCATGAACTGCAGGATAAAACAGGTCACCATAGTTGGCTTCAGAAGAGGCATGATAATCTTAAAAAACAGGCTGATAGGGCCTGCGCCGTCAATGACAGCTGCCTCATCCAGTTCCACCGGAACGGAAACCACAAAGTTGCGGATAGTAAACACACAGAACGGAATCATGGCGCTTGTAAACACCATAATAATTCCCTGTCGTGTATCGTTCAGATGAAGGGTGCTTAATACTCTCACCAATGTTACATAGTTAACCGGGAAAAACAGTCCGCAAAGTACGAAATAATATAAAAATACATTTAATCTGGTACGCTTGCGGCACATTACAAAGGCAGCCATTGCACAGAGCACAACACCAAGAGTGGTTGCGACCAGTGCGTAAAGTAAACTGTTTGAAAATCCCTGGATCAGGTTTCCTTTGTCAATAACCTCGGTATAATTGGAAAACAGCCATTCCTTCGGCAGGGCAAGACTCATTCGGGAAGCCTCGCCTTTACTCTTGAAAGAGTTTATAACTACCATATAAAAAGGCAGGATAACGGTCAGGCACAGCAGGATGCAGACCAGATGTTTCAGCAGATTCTGAACTTTTTTCTTTGTCATTGCTGTACCTCCTGTTTTCCTAAAGTTTTAACAATTACAACACCAGCAATTGCTGTGATCAGAAGCAGAATACTGTTCAAAGCAGAAGACATACCGTACTGACCTCTGGAATAAAGCTGGAATGCATAGGTGGTAAGAACCTCTGTTGCATGTCCAGGGCCACCGTTTGTGAGAACGTAAACAATATCAAATACCTTCAGGCCATAGGTAATACCAAATACCAGGTTGATCATAATGGCGCCGCTGAGCATTGGAAGTGTCACATACCGAAGCCTCTGCCAGAAGTTTGCCCCATCGATCTCAGCTGCCTCATAGTAGGATCTCGGAATGGTATTAAGACCGGCAAGGAAAATCGTCATTACATAACCAATACCTCTCCATGCATCCACACCATAAATGGATTTCCACACAACGCCAAGATCCGAAAGCCATTTCTGTTTCAGGATTCCAAGATGCAGACCATCCAGAATTGCATTTAAAAGACCATTGTTATAGTTGAGAATGGACTTGAAAACAAGACCAATGATAACAAAAGGAAGGATAGACGGCAGATACAAAAGTGTTCTGTAAAGTCCCTTTCCTTTCAGTCCTTCCTGAAGCATGATGGCAATCAGAAGTGCCGGAATCAGCTTCACAATATTGGAAATAATGGTAAATTTCAATGTATTTCCAATACCGCTTAAGTAATCTTTGTTTGATGTGAAAATCTCTTTAAAATTGTCAAGTCCGACAAAATGAATACCATTTAATACACTTCTTGAATTCCAGTCAGTGAATGAATATGCAACACCCATTATACTGGGAAGCAGGAAAAAGATAATGTACAAAGCCAGCGGCAGTATCAGAAACCACTGTGGATAAATTTTCTTCTTATTCAAAGGCGATACCTCCCCTTTATCAAACAGTGCGAAGGAATCACTCCTTCGCACTGAAGATATACCCTTATTAAATATCTTATGCTTAAATAATTATGTCAATTTCTTACCGAAAAACTTTATTTAGTTCCAGTTTGCATCGCCAACTGTCTTGGCAGCCTCTGCACGGTTGGTGTCCATATTTGCAAGAACGTCATTTGCTTCCATTTCGCCCTGGCAGAACGCAACCATATCCTGACCGAACTGCATCCAGTAGTCGTTTGTATATTTGGTACCAGTCTGAAGAACAGATACGCTCTTCTTGCTGTCATCTACTGTTGCAAGGAACTCTTCTTCCTCTGGCAGCCAGTGTTGCTCAATTGCATCATCGTTCATATCAACGTTTGTGTATGCAGGAGAGTTGTCAAGGATTTCCTGAAGACTCTCTGTGGTTGTAACAAAATTGAAGAATTCTTTTACAAGATCCTCATGCTCTGTTCCCTTGTAACCAAACATGGTAGGTCCAGCCGGGTTGGTCGGATACCAGGTGTTATCGCCAAGTGGGATCAGGAACATACCAAACTCATCCTCTGTGCCTGTGTCATCTTTGATCTGCTGAATGTAACTGGAGTTTGCCATAGCCATTGCAATGTTTCTGTCGCCAAATTCATTTGTCAGGTTGGTGCTGTCAGTTCCAATCCAGTCCTCTCCGAAATATCCTGCATCGGAAAGCTCTTTGAACTCGTTCAGAACCTCAAGCATTTTCTCATTGTCAGCAAATGTAGCCTGATTTGTATTCAAAGCATCGTAAAGTCCTGGTGTAGCTTCTTCGTAAACACCACCGATCTGGAAGAATGCCAGCTGATGCTGCCATCCATCTGCACCTGGCATAAACCATGGAGTAATTCCCTGTTCTGCGATCTTAGCGCAAAGGTCTTTCAGCTCTGCATAAGTAGATGGTATCTCCCAACCATTCTCTTCGAACAATGTTTTGTTATAAACCATTACATATTCTGGTGAATTGTGCCAGATCTGAAGTCCGTATAATTTATCATTGTATACACAGGATGTTTTTCTTGCTTCCGGCATAAGATCTTCCCAGGAAGCTCCTGTGAAATCAATACAGTATTTCTCTGGATCAACGATTGTAGACTCGATTGCAAATGGGTTGGACTGAATCCAGAAAATATCTGCACAGGAATCAGTAGCCAGTTTGGACTGAAGCAGGTCAGAATACTGGTCAGCCGGAATAGTCTGAAGGTCAACTGTTACACCATAAGTATCTTCAAAACGCTCGATTGTTGCATCATATCTGTTATCCATCCAGCCTGCTGATACCAGAATACTCAGCTCCTCACCGGAAAAATCTGCAGTCTCCTCTGCAAATACGGTAAGTCCGCTTGTCATGGACGCGATCATTGCTGCTGCACAAGCCACTGCCACAAAACTCTTTCTTTTCATTTACATATCCTCCTTTTAATAAAATGGCATTTACCTCATTCAGGAATCTCCGCTGATTCCTCTGTTCTTTTGATGATATTATTTTATCAGCCAGATGCTTTTTAATCCATGGATATTCTTACTTTCAATTTGTACTTTTTTCACCACATATTATACTTTTTTCACATAAGCTTATGTTTCTTCGAAAAGTCACCCGAAATTCTTATATATATTTTCTCTGTTTTCGAGCATTTATTTGTACTTTTTAAACAAATATGATATACTGATTTTTAATGTTTCACACATGGATTTCTGCATCTGCTTTCATAATATAGTCAGCAGCGCGGGCAAAACAATTACAGGAGGTATCGCCAGATGAAATCACGCAGTTTACAATCCAAGCTTTTTTTTGCCTATATCAGTCTGGCCTGCCTGATTCTTTTTTCTTTTGCTGTTTTTTTCTATGCTTTTGTTTCCAGACAGCTCAAGCAAAGTCAGATCAGTGCCATGAACACTCTCAATTCCAGCTTTCAGACTCAGGTAGATTCCGCGATCCGCAATCTGGATGCAGTATCTGTAAACATTAACTACAGCAATCAGTCAAAAACCATTCTGGACAATTCCTTCAACTTAAATATTTCCAGCAACATGCTTTCTGCCATGTCTGATTTGTTTATTTCCCTTTCCGGAACCGAGCTGAAGGCAGATCAGGTAAATCTCTATGATTTTTCCGGATATGTTCTGGAAGCCGGCATCTCAACTATAGTCAAAAAGACGGATGGCTCAAAGGATGAGTGGATTGAGGTCGCCCGTGAACTGGAGGGAAAAAAAGTCCTTACTCCACCCTACTGTACCAGAGAATATACAAAAACAGCCACCTATGACCAGTGGTTTATTTCCCTGTACCGATCCTTTAATAATCAATATAAACGTGGCGTGGGTGTGATTGAAACAGCCAAGCAGTGCAAATCTGTTTTTAAAAGTATCATCACTTATAAAAAAAAGAACCATGAAGATGCTGCCAGCATCTATGTTTTTGACAGCAATGGCGATCTGATCTATCCCTACGATATTTCCCAGGAATACAAAGCAGCACTTCAGCCCTACTATGAACTTACCAAGGGAGATGATTCAGCCCTCACTTTTATCAGTCCTCTTACAGGAAAAACAGAGTATGCAGCAGAGGCCGTATCCTCTTATACCGGCTATACCTATCTTACAATTCAGCCGGAATCTGTAGTTCTGGCTCCGGTTTACAATCTGCTTCGTATTCTTGCGGCAATTGTTGCGCTGTTTCTGACAATCTCCATCTTTATTTCCTACCGGCTTTCCCGTTCAGTCGTAAAACCGGTAAAGCATCTGAAGCATATTATTCAGCGCATGGAGCTTGATACACTTGGACAGGAAAAGGTAACTGCATATCCGGTTTCCGTTAATGAACTGGAAGAGCTCTACCAGGCCTTTCAGCTGATGAGCGACAATCTGAAGGATTCCATGGAGCAGCTGAATCAGGCTAAGGAGCAGGAAATGAAAGCCAGAAGCATGGCTTTGCAGACACAGATCAATCCTCATTTTTACTACAATACCTTGTCCAGCATTATAGTTCTGGCAGAGAACGGAGATTCTGAGACCGTGGTAAAAATGTGCCGGAATCTTTCCCGGATCATGCGTTATATTACCAATACCACAGAGACAACGGTCACTTTAAAGGATGAACTGGATTATGTACAGAAATATCTGTATTGTATGAAGGTCCGTTATCAGTCCAGCCTGAATTACAGCATCCATGTAGATGAAAGCCTTCTTTCCCAACCAGTCCCCAAGCTGATCATCCAGCCTATTGTGGAAAATGCCATTCGCTATGGTTCGAACTGTGCACCGCCATGGAACATTTCGATCACCAGCATGGTCACGGAAGGAAGCTGGCAGATTGAAGTAACGGATTCCGGTCCTGGCTTTACAGAGGAAGCCAAAGAGAGGATCACTGCCAACATTATGAAAGCCATTCAGAATCCGGGACTTCCGGAACTAAAAATAAATGGGCTGGGAACTATAAATGTGTATCTCAGATGGAAAATATTCTGTAAAGGAGACATTATTTTCAGATATGGAAATACCGCTGATGGGCACGGAATCGTGTCTATTGGACGGTATTTTTCCAAGACAGCTAAATCAGCAGATGAAACTGACTGCATAAGTGAATAAGCAAGGAGGAATCAAAACAGTATGACGTACACTGTCATCGTTGCGGATGATGAAGAACTTCTGCTCACAAATCTTGTCCAGAAAATCCAGAAAGCGGATCCGGATTTTCAGGTGGCAGGAACTGCACAAACAGGCGATCAGGCTCTGGCTCTGGTAGAAAAGCTCAGCCCTGATCTTGTAGTTACGGATATCCGTATGCCTGTGATGGATGGAATCACCCTGCTCACAAAAGTAAGGGAGCAGTTTCCATTTACTAAATTTATTATCACCAGTGGATTTTCAGATTTCGAATATGCAAAAAAGGCCATCACTTTAAAGGTTTCTGATTATCTGCTGAAGCCAGTTGATTCAGAGGAGCTTAAAGAAGCTCTCTCCAAGATCAAACAGGAATTTCAGATTGCCGGAAATGATTACGAAGAGGTGTTTAATGCCCGGACTGCTGCCATGACGCCAACTCAGATTGCCACATTACTGAAAGATTTCATTGTAAAAAACTACAGCGAGGACATTAATCTGAACCTGATCGCAGATAATATGAACTACAGTCCCAGCTACCTGACCAAAATTTTCTGCCAGGTCTACGACTGTACACCTTCCAGGTATCTGATCAACCTGCGAATGAGCCACGCCCAGAGACTTCTGCTCCACGAACCGGGGCTGTCCATTAAACAGATCGGAGAAATGTGCGGCTACCATGACCAGGGATATTTCAGCAGAATTTTTAAAAAATACACAGGGAAAAGTCCTCTGGAATTCCGGGGATAAAACAGGCTGTCGGGATAAAAATCATAGTATCCCGACAGCCTGCTTATTACAATACGAACAGCAAAACCTGTTCCTCTTTCTGTAATTCAATACTCAGGTATTCCCCAAAACACACCTCTTCCCGTCCACTGTAACCGTATTTCACTATAACACTTTTTTCGGGCCAGGGGTTTTCCACGCGGCAGGTATTCCCTTTGTGGCTTAGCACAGTGACCTTTTCTATCTCCCCATCCTTAAGGGATGCACTTACCTCAAAGCCACCCCATGCGCGAAAATTCCTGAAAGAAGCATTTGGATGTTTTTTTCTTGGCCATACAGGAAAAATGCGGATGACGTCTTCATAGCTTTGAAGCATCATTTCCTGAATTGCATCCGGAATAGTGTTCAACTGCTCAATTCCATGCGGATTTTCTTTCAGAAAGCCGTTTGGAATTCCACGATGAATAATCATATCCCTCATTTCATTCCAGATAATATCCGGGTCGTAGCCTGTACGGACAGCTGCAGTAAAAAACAGGCAGCTCAGATTAGACGCATTAAATGCCCCTGCTTTATAAAAATGGGCATGCTTTACAACTGTTTCTTTTTTCTCATCAGCAGCTCTCTCAAGAGCCTTTTTATACTCCAGCTCGCCCAGCTTGTTCTCCACCAGGCTGTGAATATGCACTGTGTTTCTCGCCACTTCCAGCTCTTTTTGATCACTTCCAAGACCCACTGCATTCCCTGGATAAATATGCATTATATTTCCAGGAAAATGGAAGGACCACTTTCCGCCAACACCCTCATCATAATAAATTTCTTTATCCAGCATTTCCTGGGGAAGCAAATCCTCCAGCTTCACATCCACTTCTTTCCACAATGTAGGATTGTCCTGAATTTCCCGAATGGTTCCCTTTGGATATGGTGCCAGATTTTCGGCAATTTCCTGCCACTTCGTTCGTTTTTCTTCATCCAGTTCCAATGCCTCACTGATTTTTGGAAGCCTAGTAAAAAATGTTTTCAGATACCCCAGAGTATTTACAGGATCCTCCGGCACACCATTTTCCCTGATATTTCCATCTGTACGCTCATGCATGCCATCTCCAACCACATGGTAAACGCCATCCCGAAGAACCAGATCCTTTTCCCAGAACTCAGCCACTCCTCTGAGATATGGGTAAACCTTCCAGGCATACCTTGTATCCTGACTGATTTCATAGCGATAGATCATATTTAGTGCACCGTGAAGTGCCGGTGATTTCATATGCAGGAGCAATGCCTCACTGACCACCCCATCAGGACCAAGTCCAAGCGGATAATAAAGCCCTTCATGATGAAGAAGGCGCTTACACATCTCGTCTGAAATCTCCATTAATTTCAGATAAGGTGCATCATGTGGATCGGACTGTTCAAAGTGCCCGGAAACCATCAGGTTCAGGTAAGGTGACTGATGGTTATAATTGATCTTGTAATTTCCATTCCACGCAGGGCGGTCAAAAGTACTGATTCCAAGAATATTCGGCGGATAATCCGGATCCCGTGACAAACTTGCCAGCATATACTTTGACAGATAATATCTCTGCTCGATCACCGGATCGTCCAGAGAGATTTCCGACATGCTCCAGAATCTTTTCCACCATGCCAGATGACGGGTGCGGAGATTTTCCACATCTTCTGCAGTTATCCACCTTGTTCTTGAAAAAGCATATTCATAAGGTCTGCTGCATTTCGCCCAGGAACGCACTGCCAAAATAAAAGTTGCCCTCTCACCGGCTTTTATTCTTCTTCTGGTGCTTCTGTCACGTAAGTCATAAGCATTTCCGAATTCTCTGGATTTTTCAGCGGACACATTGTTTTCTGCCTTTTCTTTTTTCAGAAATCCCCCTGCGAATCCAACCTTCGTCGGCATGTCCACATGATCGGAAAAC
This sequence comes from Ruminococcus sp. Marseille-P328, assembly GCF_964249465.1. Taxonomy (NCBI): domain Bacteria; kingdom Bacillati; phylum Bacillota; class Clostridia; order Eubacteriales; family Oscillospiraceae; genus Ruminococcus; species Ruminococcus sp. Marseille-P328. The sequence goes on from NZ_CAXUBQ010000003.1 coordinate 104,593, forward strand.
TGCCTGTAGCCACTTACAATACCACCTCCGGTTTTCTTCACCTGCAGCGGCCGTCCTGTCACAAGCCCTACAAACATTCCATTTTGAATTTTCTCTGACTCACCGCTTCCCCAGATATCAACTGCTTTATCACAGCCTTTCCCCGTTTCATCCGGAAAATAAAAATCAAATTCCAGATCCAGGTCTGTCTCCGTTTCAAACTCCACCACAAGAACATTCTCATCTGCTGCCATCCAGCTTTTCAGAGCACATTTCTCGCCTTTAGGATTTGTTAATATTGTTATAGTTTCTGCCGTTGCAAAATTCTGTTCCGTATACCACTTCGCATCCTCCATAGCTGGAATGTCAAACACCATACGGCCAACAGGTCTTGGACTGCCCCCACTTACAGCAGGATCACATTTGGCAGAATTGTTATCATGAAAAAACTCCCAGTTCGCTGCACTTTCCATCTGCCAGAAATCATTTGTAGTAAACCAGAACTGCGGATACCTTGCATTTCCTGCCACAGCAGCCAGCAAATCTCCATTTCCAAGAATGGGAGCATCAATCTTCGTTCCGGCATTCTGCCAGATTTTCCATCTTCCACCGCCGGATACATCCACATTGCCATCCGGCACTGATTCCGGAGGCTGGGTAAATACCGCTTTATTTCGTTCTGCTATCATATAATATAAACCCCCCGATTATTTTACAATCACAGTCTGGTACACTGCTTCCCTCATTCCCGGGAAACTTCCTTCTCTTTCTCCAATGTTCAGCCTGCCGGCGCTTTCATCCCATACAAGCTTTGTAATTGCATACGCGCCATTTTCAAAATTGTAATTATTTCCTTCATCCTCATACAGTACAAACTCACCATCTGCCCCAGGATAAACCATAAGCTGAATCGGCTTTTTGGGCTCCTGCTGAGCATAAACCAGCCCGTCTGCAACAGGGATTACCGCTCCTGCTTTTACAAAAACCGGAATCCTGTCGATAGGTGCTTCCACTGTTACATACTGGCCGCCCTTATATTTTTCATTTGTCCAGTAATCATACCAGCCGGTTCCTGCCGGAAGATAACACTTCCATGTTTTTTCACGGTCAACAGGCGTACTCTCAGGTCCATAATACATGGGCTCTGTGACTGCACAAACAAGCAGGGACGGACCAAACATAAACTCATTTTCCACCTTTCTGGCTTCCCTGTCTTCTGGAAAATCAAACAGCAGACTTCGCATAATGGTATAATCCTCAAAATGCACAGCCCCTGCAAGGGAATAAATATACGGCATCAGATGATACCTCAGCTTAATAAACTTCTCAATGGCGTCGTAGAACATGGTTCCCTTTTCCCCGAAATTCCAGATTTCCCTTGGTGTGTCTGTTCCATGAGAACGGAACATAGGGAGAAAAGTGCCCATCTGTAGCCATCTGGTGTAAAGCTCACAGTATCCCTTATCCTTCACTCCCTCATTATATTTCCCCTGCCAGAACCATTTAGGCTCAGGATCTGTATTACATCCGCAGCCGCGATTCTGCCATTTATCTGCCACAGTGAAAAATGCTCCGATATCCAGAGTCCAGTACGGATAACCACTCAGTCCCATATTCAGGCCTTCCACAATCTGGATCTTCAGGTTTTCCCAGTCAGCACAGGTATCCCCGGACCACAACATGGCTGCATATTTCTGTCCGGAAGCATAACCGGAACGTGTAAGATTTAATACACGCATATCCTCACGGTCTTTTCTCTGATTTTCGTAAATTCCCTTTGCATGCTCCAGCGCAAAAACATTTGCCACAGCCGGATCCAGATATTTCTTATGCTCGCCTCCAACCATCAAAAAGCGCTCCCAGGGCTCTCTTTTTACTGCGCCGCCCCAGTCAGGACCGGAAAAAGGTTCTGTGGAATCACACCACCAGGAATCAAAGCCCTGGTCAAACAATCCTTCTTTTGCCTGCTTCCAGTACATTTCCCTGGCCTTTTCATTAAATGCATCATAAGTTGCGTAATCATAAAGCAGATAACCTGCATCGAAAAATTCCTGGTGATTTTTACCGCCGGCATTCATATTTGGCCATACGGAAACCATGGTGTGTGCATGCATTTCATGGATCCGGTTTATACATTCCTTGTTATCCCCATAACGGGACTGATCCAGAATTTTCTCGCCCCAGTTTCCCGGATCCCAGGTGTTCCAGTCCTGGACCACACAGTCCAGCGGAACATTAAGTTCTCTGTAATGACGGACGATTTCCTCCAGCTCTTTCGCTGTATAATACTGCTCCTTTGACTGAATATATCCGTAAGCCCACTTCGGCAGCATCTGCGCTTTTCCCGTCAGATAACGATAATCGCGGATAATTCCATCCATAGAGCCGCCGCCCATAAAGTAATAATCAATCTGCTCCACTGTATCCAGGAACAGGTAGGACTCCCGCCCCTCATCGTTAAAGGTCATAAGAGAACAGCAGTCAAACAGGATTCCATATCCTTCTGTGGAAACAAAAAGAGGCATGGGAATTCTCATATTATGCTGGTAGAGATACTGATTATGACCGCGGTAATTATAAATTCCCTCCTCAGCCTGTCCAAGGCCGTGAATCTCTTCCTCCTCATTCCAGTCAAAGAAAACTCTGGCGCGATAGCCCTCGCGTACCTTTTCCGGCTTCAGATTTTGAATAAAATTACGCTCTCCATCTACAGTTTTCACGCGATTGATAATCGGCTTCTCTCCACCGGTCGTGTAACGTACCACATCAATTTTCGTCAGATCTGCCTTATTCTGGGTGCACCATTTGCTGCCATCCGCATGCTTCCATTCCACACATCCCTCAGACAGATTTAAAGAAACCAGAACCTTTTTTGTTCTTACATTCAGCCTGCCTTCTTTTTCTTCTGCTTCAAAAGCAACTTCAGGATAATCCTTTTTTTCAATTATAAGCGACTCCGGTTCTCTGATCTCTTCTTTTCCGATCACGCAGCGGATAATTTCCTCTGTCACCGGAATAAGACGATAAACCATTCCCCCGGCTGCTTCCTGCACATAGCTTTCCGTTTTTATCATTTTTTCTTTTCCTCCTTAAATCAGTTAAAAAGGCCGCCATATCAGGACAAACTTTCCTACTTTCATCCTAACATGCCAGCCTTTGATCGGTCTATGTCATATCCGCTCCTGAATTTTAATTATTTTTACTCTTCTCATCTCCAGGAGTTTTTCCCATATGTTTTTTGTACAGTCTGTAAAAATTTGAAATATTATTAAAACCGCATTCCATGGCAATTTCCGTTACATTCGCCCCGTTTTCCCGAAGCATTTCACGCGCCCTGTTAACCCGCAGCCGTGTTACGTAATCGCTGAAGCTGATATTGGCCACCCTGCGAAAATAGGAGGAAAAATAATTGGAGCTCATATAAACAGAGGCTGCCACTTCCTCCAGGGTGATCTTCTCACAATAATGATCATTTATGTATGTGAAAGCCTGCTCAAGGCGTTTCATTGCGTTTTTCTTTTCCTTAAGCATTTCCCCTGACTTGGTCTCATCCTGATATGCGCGGATCAGCATGGTAAGGATTCGAAGAACATTAGCCTTGATCATCAGCGGATAGCCCTCTTTACGCTCATTCCACTCCTGGTGGATTTCGCGGATACTGATCCGGATTTCCTCATTTACCTTCTCTTCCCGCCCAACTCTGTTCTTGAAATTACTTCCTCGCTCCACAAACGGCTTCAGATATTCTGCATCAAACACACTGATCTTCTCAGCTACAAATTCCGGAGAAAAAATCATTACCAGAAGCTTCATATTACCGCCAAGCAGCTTCCATCCATGAGGCTCCACATTGTTAAAAATGATAATATCATCCTTCTCCATTGTGTATTCCTGGCCGTTGACAAAATAATTCCCCTTGCCTTCCAGAACCCAGGTGATCTCAAAATAACTATGCCAGTGCCAGGTTCCCGGGCGGCTGTTAGCCTGATTTAATTCTACCTCTGATATCTGAAAAGGAAACTCCTTATCAAGAGGAATGCTGTCACGTTCCAGTTTCATCTTCTGCCTCCTGTAGCTGTGTCATATGCACAGTATAGCAGAATTCCTGCTGACCTGCAATCTCCCTTCCGGACTCCTTATCCCAGAAATCTTTCCAGTTTTTCCAGTTCTTCCTCATGCTTTCCGTGAACTGCGATTCTGAAATAATCCTTTCCCTGGACACCTTTTATCATATAATAATCACTTTCTATTTTGAAAAAAGGCTCTTTAAGCATATCCAGATATACAAAGCTTCCAAGAGGTTTCAGACTCAGTATAAACTCTCTGTCTATTGGCTGATCCAGCAGATAATCCGTTGCAAACCATCCGGATTCTGCGCATTTCTCCCTTGAAGGCTGTTTCCCAAGAATTTTCATTTTCACTTTTGTTCCCTTCAGATAATTTTTCCACACGATTTCATCAGATTCAGCTACCTTTTTAAGGAAGCTGCAATCTGTCCGGCAGCTGTCAGAAAAGCCTGAATATCTTTTTCCCCGGTAAACCAGGAGATGCTGACTCTCACAGTTCCACCGTTTTCTGTCCCCATTGCCTGATGGATCAGCGGCGAGCAGTGCAGTCCAGCGCGGACTGTGATCCCATATCCGCTTTCCAGTATATAAGCTGCATCAGAAGCCTTTAAGCCATCGAAATTCATACTCAAAACAGGCCCTCTGCGCCCTTTTGGACTGCCGTAAATTTGAATGCCATCTATTTTTTTCAGTCCCTCATACAATAGCTCCATAAGCATTTCTTCTTTTTTCTGTATCCAGTCCAGCCCTGTTTGGAGTATATACTCAGTCCCTGCAAGAAGCCCTGTAATTCCCGGAATATTCTGTGTTCCCACTTCATATTCGTAATCACCATTTTCATAGGTGAGCTGCTGACTGTTTCGCCCTGTACCTCCGTATTTTAATGGTTTCAGGGAAATGCCCTCTCTGATATAAAACCCGCCTGTTCCCTGGATTCCAAGAAGACTTTTGTGCCCTGTAAAAACAACGGCATCTGCATTCCAGCCATCTATATCCACAGGAATACATCCTGCACTCTGGGAAATGTCTGTAATTAAAAGCAGGTTGTTTTTTCTGGCAAAATCAGCTGCCATTTTCATATCCTGTATATATCCGGTCACATTGGAGCAATGATTGATGATCATGGCAGATGGCTTTTTTCCAGTTGTTTTTGTTGCTTTCTTCAATGTATTCTCAAGAGCCTGTTCTGTTATTGCCCCATCTTTCCCACAGGGAACGATCCATACAGGATGTGTGTCTTTCACTGTCTGATTCATCAGCGGCCGAAGTACACTGTTATGCTCTGTCTGTGTTGCAAGAACAGCCTGACCTTCTTCCCCGAAATTCAGGCCGCAAAGCAATGTATTCATACTCTCCGTTGCGCCTGAGGTAAAAAAAATCCGATGATAGTCACTGATATTTAAAAGCTTTCCAAGCTTCTCCCTGCACAGCTCTTCTGCATCTTTTTTTAATATATCGCTTCCTCCCCGGAATTGCGAAGCAGGCGTGTCCATAAGACACGCCTGTACAGCTTCACATACAGAGGAAGGCTTAGGCCAGGAAGTGGCCGCATTGTTCAGATAGATCATCTAACTCATCCTTCCAGGATATTGAAATCCATAACCTTTGCAATTTTTTTGATCAGCCTGGTATAATCACCAAAAATCAGAACCTGATGATGTCCAAAGCCAGCCAGATTGTGCATAAACTCCCTTGCATCATCCATCTGGATATAGTAATACGGGCTGCAATAGGTCTCGGCATATTCCGAACGGATTACTTTTCCTTTCTTAATGCACATGGTATCACCTGCCGGATTGAAACGACCAAGTGTAATATAATCGTCTTCGTTCTGTGTAAAATCAACCTGAAGCTTACCGCCGAAGCCCTGTCCGGTAAATGCCCACAGCTTGTATTCCAGCGGTTTTGTTCCGTATCCGTTCATACAAAGTGCCGGAACTGCATGATGGATCCTGAGCAGCTCATCTGTCTCATGATTTGGATTTCCCATAAAGGCCGGACGGTTTGCAGCGTATTGCATGATCAGCATTGCCATAAGTGCATTCAAGTCTTCCTCGCATCCACTTGGAATTCCCTCATCCTTCATAATTGAATGACACATGCATGGTGTAAATTTACGGTTCTGTGGAATTTCCGTCGTACAAAGCTCATGACAGGCTGTGGAAAATGCATTGCAGTCATAAATATCCATCATTTTCTTTGCTGCAAGATAATATTTAATGTCATTGATAAACCAGTCGGTATTTACCTGAGTATCTGTAGAACCAGCAATCAGCTTATCCGCAATTGGCTTTGCCTCTTCATCCGTAATCTCATCCATATATTTGAAAATAGATGTGAATGGAAGCTTGATCACTTCAAATCCATAACGCTGACGAAGAACCTCCGGATCACGGATAAGGCTCTGAATTCCAAATGTAGGCTGGGAACCTGCGGTCAGCACAAGTGCTCTTGTATTGCGAACTGCTTTTCTTACCCAGAGAATATGTGCGATTTCATTTACATCCTGAAGATCCATTGCCACATATGCTTCCACGCCAATTGAGCGGCAATATGCTGCAAAATCAATGCCCTCATTTCCATTCTGCCAGATAATGACCGGTTTTCTGTAGCGTTCCAGCTTCGGAATTCTCCATCCCATGCAAAGGAAGCAGTCAATTTCATCTACATCTTCACCGATCTTGTCGAACATTTCTTTTTCTACAACAAAGGATTCATTATATCTTACATCCAATGCCTCTTTAAATTCAACCTCGCTAATCACGTCCTTCAGGGACTCTACAGAGCTTTTGAAGGTTTCATCAGCAACCTTTGTCTCTGCCTCTACAGTCATGTCTTCTTTTCGTCCGGCACGGCACGGTCCCTCCCAGAAATGAGTATGTGTCAGACAACCGATCAATGGTCTTACAACAAGTTTTACATCCATAGCTTTCTGTTTCATAGTTTGAAATACCTCTTTTCCCCATTCAATTTTTGTGTTTCCCCCGCGTATTAATTTCAATTATATCTTTTAAAAAAACTTTTTCTTCTATTTTCTTCCTGTTACTTTATACTTTCTTATTGTTTTTTGTACTAATTACACAAATATTATAATTATTCCTATTAGTTTTATATGAATTATTGCACGTTGTATATCTCATACAGACAACGCAAAGCGCCGACAGATTTACCTGCCGGCGCTTTGTGGTTTTTATTATGGAGTTAACAAAATAAACTTAATTTGAATATGAGTTTGCTTCCGTCAATAGGATTGCATATGTTTCAGCGTCCCAGAGACTCTACAAAAGTTCCCTTCACATCGCTCCAGTTGCGGTCTGCATAATCAAGAAGATATGCAGCCTGCTCCATGGACATTTCCGGGAAAAGAAGGAAAAGGCTGTGGGAGCCGTATTTATTTACAATTCGGTCTACGTTGCGAATCCAGTCTTCAAACTCACCGGAATATACCTTTACCCAGATGGATTTGCCTGCTGCAATTGCTTTATCATAGATCACATCCCAATCCGGAAGGGTTCCGTCCGGACCGGCATCACCGCTGGTCCACTGAAGAGCATCAATTCCCTCAATTTCCATAAGCGCATCCATGTGCTTAATTGCAGCCGGACCATCCAGATGATAAAGTACATGATCTACATTTTCAGACTGACTGCGTAAGGACGGCTGGATATATTTACGGAAATCTTCCGGTGACATCATTGCTGAGAAATCGCACTGAAGCTTCACCGTTCTGCCTGGTCCCCAGATCTGGAATACGGTGTATGCATTTCCGCCTTCTTCATCTTTGATAACATCATAAAAACGGTCATAATATTCATAATAAATGTCCGTTACCTCCTGGATTCTTTCCCCGATCATTTCCGGCTCATCCAGAAGATCAAACAGAATATCCTGCGCTCCGCGAAGAGAGGCAAGAACATCAATGTTTTCCATAAGATCCGGCATATCCACATAGAAGTCATCTCCGGCAAGTGCCTGACAATCCTTTGCAAGCTGAAGATGTTTCTTAAACCATTTATTCTCCGGATCAAAGGTCAGCTTCGGCACACCGTCCCAACCGTCCAGACATTTGTTAAACCATACTGTATCTTCTTTAAACCCAATTTCAGAACCAAGATAAGAAGCAAGTGAGCCTGGTCCAAAATCAATATTCAGATTCGGAAAGCTCTCTCCAAGGAATGCATGTGTCTGGCAGAAGTAACGATAGCGGTCAACAATTCTCTGAGGGTTCTGGTATTTGTCCTCCATATCTTTCCACTTCAGTTCTTCCGGCATATTATAGTATTTTCCCTGACAAATCTGATCCAGATAACCGCCCTCTACAGGTGTTCCGTCGGAGTACTGCTCCACCTCAGGTCTTCTTGCGATTACGCACATAAGCGGTCTTCCCGTGTTCTTATGCGCCCAGTAGTTGCGGAATTTCTCTTTGGCAGCTTCCATATTTACTTTGTAGCCTTCACCAGGTTTTGGAAGCTGAATTTTGCTCAGATCCACTTTATCCTTCACAAAATGAGGTGCCTCATGAAGCGGTCTGCGTACCCAGGTACCATTAGTTTCGGATGTTTCGTAGTAATCATTTTCCGAAGTTTCTTCTGCATCCGGCTCTGACTTTGTCTGCGCATCAGTCATCGCAATATTTTTCTCCTTGTCTTCCGCACCTACAGTTACGCTTTCCTCGCCCTTTACTGAAACCTGGTCAAATTCCCCGGCTGCTGCCTTTGCACAGAATCCGGATTCCGCATATTTTTTTGCACACTCTGCTGCAGAAGCTGCATCCTCTGTGTATGCGTCTGCTCCGATCTCATCTGCAAACTCCTGGCTGATCGGCGCACCGCCAACCATGATCTTAATCCTGCTTCTGAATGGCTGTTCCAGAAGTGCCGCTACTGTGTCACGAAGTGACGGCATTGTAGTGGTAAGAAGAGCGGAAAGTGCTACAATGCTTGCTTCTTTGTGCTTATTTACCTCATCAATAAAAGTCTGGATCGGCACATCAACACCAAGGTCAATTACTTCGAAGCCTGCACTTTCGAACATCATTCCAACCAGATTTTTACCAATGTCATGAAGATCTCCGGCAACCGTTCCAAGAATGATGGTTCCTGCGCTTCCGGCCTCTCCGGTTGCAAGATATGGCTTCAGTACTTCCACACCAGCCTTCATGGCTCTGGCTGCAGCCAGCATCTGTGGTACAAAAATAATCTCTTTCTTAAAGTTATCGCCAACAACTGCCATGGCGCCGATCATGGCGTCGTTGAGGATTGCAGTTGGATCACATCCTGCATCAAGTGCCTCCTGGACAGCCTGTCCGATTTCTTTATTTTTTCCATCCTGGGTTAATTTGAAAACCTTCTGCATTTTCTCATCAAGCGGAGATGCAGGAGCCGGCTGAGCGGCTTCCTCGGATGCTTTGTTTCCGAATTTATCAATATACTGCAGGCAGTATTCATCACGCTCCAGAAGTGCGTTTGTTGCATAGATCATACCAATCATGTTTTTGTTGGTCGGATCTACGATGGCACTATCCATACCAGCATTCATAGCAAGAACCATAAATGCCTGGTTAATATTTTTTCTCACCGGAAGTCCGAAGGAAATGTTGGAAAGTCCACTGGTGATATGGATTTCCGGATATTCGTATTTGATTCTTCTGCAGCAGTCTGCAAATACAGTCAGCGCAGTCTGGTCTGTTCCCAGGGTTACAACCAGTGGGTCAATATGTAAACGGCTTGGTGCAATGCCGTACTGTTTCGCTTTTTCCATAATTCCGAAGAAAATTTTCATACGACGCTCTACGGAATCCGGAATTCCATCGTTATCGCAGAGAAGGGCTACGCACTCCCAGTCTGTGTCTGCGATCACTGGAAAAATCGTGTCAATTTTGTCTCCTTCAAGGGAAACAGAGTTAATAAGTCCCGGTCTTTTACAAAATGGAATGGCTGCCACACAGGATCTTGCACTTGGACTGTCCACACAGATTGGTGTATCTGTCACTTCCTGTACAAGGTCGATCATCCATTTCAAGGTTTCTACTTCTACAGCCTCTTCTACTGAGGCACATACGTCCAGAAATGTGGCTCCCGCTTCTGCCTGCATTCTGGCTCTTTCTCTGATCAGGTCCGCATCCTTCTCAGCAATGGCTTTTGCAACTGACGGAATGGATCCGTTCAGCTTCTCACCAATAATAATCATGGCATTTTCCCTCCAATATGAAATTGTAATTGCTACTGTTCACTCCGTGACCAGTAACTTGTAATTTTCTGTCACAATCTTCTCCGCAAGCTGTAACAGTTTCGTTCTCTCCGCTGCAAGTCCTCCGCTAAAAGGACTTGCTTTTTACAAATTCATTTTATATCAATTGGGGGAAATTCCTCTTCTGTTATTTTCTCATTCGATTATACTATCTTACTGTGAATAATTTCACAGCTTAATGCATATGCAGGATTTCAGAGCAAAGCATCGTAAAATACTATATAAACTTTCATTTCTTTGTGCTTACACTCCTTCACTTGACACATATACAACTTTTCTTTGCGAAATATCTAACCACCTGCATTTCATCTTCCCAGTTTCACTTTAATAAATAACAGCTGGTATACGCAATCTTTCCAGGACCATAATAATAGTCAAGGTGGTTTGCCTGACAAACCTGCATGACCAGCATTCCATAGGCTTCCATTGAGGAAAAGGCCTGGTCCGGAAAGCGGCAGGGAGCGTCCGGACAGGTACAGGTTTTGCATTTTGTGCAGCAGCCTGCGCCCATTGGAAGCATATTCGGGTAAAATTTCCGCAGATCTTTTTCCAAGCTGTAAAAGGAGGCTTTGTGCATAGCTTCTGTGCGCATCATACCTTCCCCATCCATGGAATCCTCCAGCTGTCCCACTGTCTGTACCAAGATTCCAAGTTTATACTTTCTTACTCTTTGTTCGCATTCCTCCAGGGTTCCGCAGCCGGGCGGACAGCTCCAGCATTTGTTGTATTTGTGACAGGAATCGGAGGCGCACATCTGGCGTACTTCTGGCTTTAGTTCAATGGTATCGCAGGCCAGGGGTACCACGTTGGTGAAACCGTGGGACAGGCATAGTTGTTTTAAGTCTTTGAAATTCATGTCTCTAATCCTTTTTTAATCATTATTATCCACAGATAACAATATGCAAAAACATTTTATAATTCTCTGTCTTCTATTTTTATATCTTGTTTCTATTTTTTATCTTGCTTCTATTTTTATAAAATCACAAAGTAATTTTTGACTATCTTTTCAAAAGTTCTTATATGCCGGTATAGCCTATTGTTACAGGCTTTTCCGGCATTTTTCGTTATGGAAGATATTCTCAAATCTTCTTATATCCCCGTATGTTTTGATGTTCAAAAGTAGTATGTGGAGTAGTAAATTCTCCGTTTACTACTTATGCAATCAGCCGCTTCATTTCTGTTATCGACGTTTCGGAAGTCGTATGCGCGTAATAGTTCAGTGTCATGTTGATGTTAGAATGTCCCATGATGTACTGTAATGCCTTTGGGTTCATTCCTGCATTTGCTAACGTGGTGCAGAATGTGTGGCGTAAGGTGTGCGGTGTCATTACCTTTGGCAATGCTACCTTTTGCGTTTTGTTGTATTTCCTTACAAGCCCCCGGAACATACTTTCATAGTTGACCGCCACTTTTGGCAAGCCGTTCCGGTTAAGGAACAGAAACTTTGTGTAGCCCTCCAAAATAACAGGCTGTGCATATTTCCGTTTGTTCAGCACCCGCTGAAATGCTTCCAACACTTTTTCACTCATAGGAATAACCCGGTTGCCGCTTTTCGTCTTAGGTGTTTCCACATAGTAGCCCACGTCTGCAATCTTCAAAAGTTGGTGGTCTACATGGATAAGCTGTTTGTCTAAGTCAATGTCAGCTTCCGTCAATCCGCAGAGTTCCGAAATGCGAAGCCCTGTCCCTAACAGTATGATAATCTCGTCGTAGTATTTCTGATAGACTTTATCATGCTGCACAAAGGACAAGAAAGCCGCTTCCTGCGTAGGGGATAGAGGTTCCTTTGGTTCTGTATCATCTTCAAGGACTGTGTTCAACTGGAAATCAAACGGATTTTTACGAATACAATCGTCCTGTATGGCTGTGTAAAAGGCAGCCTTTAAGGAACGCTTGTGGTTGTTGATAGTTTTGAAGCCGTAACCTTTTTCTTTCATGCGTAACGCCCATTCCTTTGCGTCGGAGAGCTTCACATTTTCAATCCGGCAGGCTCCAAGTTTATCCTCCTGCAAAATCCGCATGAGCTGTTTTCGCCCCTGCTTTGTACCATGCCGCACATTTGCCCGGTGGCGTATCTGCTTTGCGTAGAGTTGGCAGACAGTCATTTTCTTTCCGATATGGTCGATACCGTCGTCAAGGTCTTTTTGGATTTCTTTCTCTTTTTCCCTCAACGCTATATCGTCGCGCTTTCCTGCCGGGGTTTTGTCCGTAGGCACTAACTTCCAAGAATAAACAAACTGCGGTTTCCCAAAGGTATCTATATATTTGTAGGCATATCTCCCGTCTTTTCTCTGGCTCTCTCCGGTGCGGAGAATACGATTTTTATTATCCCGTCTTTTTTCCGACATCGTTATGCTCCTTTCCATAATGGAAAGAGCCTTGATATGCTTGACTACATTGTACCACATTCAAGGCTCGATTTCACTATCAGATTGCGTCCACCGTATCAATCATTTTTTCAAACTGCTTCCGCTTAATCTGAATACGGTTTCCGTTCATCATTACCCAGTCCGGGACGGGATTTTCTTCTGCCAGTTTCCGCAGCTTGCTTTCTCCGATACGGAAATATTTTGCCGCTTCTTCTATGGTAAGAGTGTACTTTTCCCAAATCGGCACGTCGTTATTGTTCAATTTGTCGTCCCCCTTTCTTAATGGGTCAAAAGTTAATGTGTAACATAGGCTTTAATCGGACGGCTATTAGCGTAACCTCATGGGACTTGCACCCCTCCGGCGGTCTGCCGAAGCCCTACCCATTGCCTGCGACGCTTCTAACGCTCGGACTATGGCTGTAAGGAAGTATCATTATATATTCTGTGCGTTATCGCCCGCAGGGTGCTATCCCTGCTTTACGGTGTGGTATTTCTCGCTCGCTTTTCGGTTAAGAAAAAGGTCATGGCGTACCCACCGCATGGCTCGGCACAAAAGGAACGTATCCGATTTGCCTTATACTGCGTCGCCGTTCTATTGCGCCGCTTTCTTTGTCAAAGAGCAGAGAGCTGTTCTGCGATATGGAACGGAAAAGGGAGAAGCGTTCCAATACCGCGTTGGTTTATTCAGCCCTAAATGTGAGGATTGCCCTCATCAGTTTTGCTTGCAGCCTTTCGCGTATTTCTTCGTCTACTCCAAAATAAACATTTCCTCGCTCATCATAGAGCTTCCGCATGGAAAGACTTGCTATATAGCCGCTGAAATGCTGCAATACAATCTTCATTGCGTCCGGGTCGCCTTTGCTCGCCGCCAAAATAACGGGATAGGGAACAAGGGCATTTTCCGGGTACTCGGTCGGTTTACCATTCAATCCATTCATCAGCGTTTTCCTCCAAATATTTTTTTAACTGCTCAAAGGAGCTTGTCCGGCGATACTGTACCGTACTTCTTGAGATATTGAGTTGCTTTCCGATTTCTATATCAGTCAATCCCTCAAAGTAATACAGCAGTATAATTTTGCGCCGTTCTTCGGGCAAAGCCCGGATAGCTTCAAGTAGCAGTTTTGGGGTTATTTCTTTTCCTGCCATTTGATAAGACGGCTCTGCTTCTTCGTCTTGAAAATACTTATCGACGGTATAAAGTTGCCGTTCCTCATGCAAGGCAAGGTTGGAAAAAGTAACCTCCCGAACTCTGCGCCGACGAATTTCTTCATGGGCGTTGCACGCTTCGTTGTGCAGCACTGATTTACAGAACTTTTGAAACGCACATTGCTTTTCAAATTCCCTGCGATTAGGTGTCATGGTGTTCACCTCCTTTCTGCCGAAAGGCGGTAGTACCTCCCCTTTTCGCGGGATAATACAGGCGACTTTTTGCTTTGCCAAAAAGAGGACAAAGTTTTTGAAAAAATCTTCTGTAAACGCAAAATACGCCCGCCCGAAAAAACTCGGACAGGCGCAGAGGAATTAAAAGAAGTATTCAGATGATTTGACAATTCATATATATAGCCGCAATAACCCCTTGTAGGAGGCGGGCTTTTTTTGATAAGGTATTCCTTATCTGTATGTATTCATTCTTTCCTTTTTTCACAATGACAACCTCCCAATATACCGCCCCTGCTGATTGCATGGGATAGAGAGTGTCAAAGTGCTTTAAGCAAAAAGAAACGGCGGCTTTTCCATAAGCCACCGTTTCAAAGGCGCGTGAAAATATGTCTGCTTTACGACGGCTTTTTTTCTTTTGCCGTCGCGCGGCAGATTTAGTCTATTTTATATCCATTTGTTATAATATTTGCAATATCTAAATTTATTCTCTGTGGTTATTCAGTCACTTTTTTCGCCTTACCAAAAACAAAACACAAGCAAGAGAAAATACAATACTACATATAATGTACGTCCAATTAAAAAATGAAATATTGATTAAATATTGTGCAGATTGACTTTTAATGAAGTTAACATATGGCATATTGTTACCAATAGTTTCCATAACTTCAACAATGTTTGTCGGACTTAAATTATATAAAAACGAGCCAAACAAATATAATGTGATTTTTTCAACGATAGATGGTAGAAGAATAGCCAATACATAAAACCAAATTTTGTATTGATTACAGGATTTCCATAAATATATTGTTCCTAAAAGATACGGTATAATAGCAAGTAAACCGCCTAAAAGGGGTGTATATAAATGAAAGCCTAAAACAATAAATACAATACGAATTAAAAGGTACACTCCTAAAATAATTATCCAGTTCAGTAACAATACCAAAATAGAATTTTGCTTTTGTCCGTTTGTTACGTTACTCTGTTGTTGCATTTCTACACCTCCCGAAAGAAAGGACGTTCCACTTTTGGAAACGTCAAGGTTACGGTTGTTCCACCATAAGAATTAGTCTGTATTTCCACTTTTATAGTTAGGTCATTAGCCATTTTTTGAACAAGGTATAACCCCATGCCTGTAGAACGGCTTAAATAACTTCCTGTATCGCCGGTAAAACCTTTATCAAAAACAAATGGCAAATCCGATATGGGTATGCTCATTCCATTATCGTTAATAGATAAGATGATTTCTTCACTTTGTGAAGCTTCATTGATTGAGAATTGAAGAAAGGGAGAAGATTTTTTTTCAGCATATTTTACACTATTACTAATAATCTGTCCTAAAATAAACATTAGCCCTTTTTTGTCGGATATAATTTGATATTCATTCCCCAAAAACTCAATAGAAAATCCGGCTTCTTCAAGCAGAGTTACATTATCCTCAACTGCTTCTCGACAAGTCCTAAGAATAGATAGTGGTTCAAAATAATAATCTTTATGGACAGCACCAAGCCGAGAAAAATAAAGGATTTGTTCAACATCTTGCCGCGCATGGTCACGCACGTAAAGCATACGAGTATGCACTAAAGGGGACATTTCGTTTTTTCGATTATCCAATAACAATGTCATAAGCGATAGTGGCTTTTTAATTTCATGCGCCCAATTTTCAATATATTGTTCATAGTCCGAAATCTTTATTTTCTGTTCGTTCACATATTCCTGCTGTGTTCTCAAATGCTGTCCCAATTCACGAACATAGGGACGTAATAACGCGGGTACAATTTCACATAGTAAGTATTCATTAGTATCATCTGGTTCCAATAAAAAACTATGAAAAACAACATCAGCTTTGTTACTTTTTTTGATTGATATAGTAATCGGTATAGTAAGTGCAGCCAATGAAACAAAAATTATCAAGGCAACATAGCTTGTGAAATATTCCGGGTAAGCCAACCAAGCAAGGAATATAAAGAACAAATCCAAACACATAAATGTTATAAACCAAATTCGATTAGAAGAAATAGCAATTAAAAGATTTTTCCATTTATTCATATGTCCACCTGCTCTTTCAAACGGTATCCTTGCCCTCGCACCGTTTCTATACGTTCTTCAAGCCCAAACTCCCGAAGCGTTTTTCGCAGCCGAGTAAAATTTACTTGTAATGCATTTTCGTCTATAAATTCTTCTGTTCCCCATAGTCTAATGCATAATTCTTTTTTAGAAACAATCTTAGGGCTATTTTTCAAGAGAGCAAGTAATATTTTTCCTTCGTTCGGTGGCATAAGGTAAGAGCTATTCCCTACATAAATTGTAAAGGTATTCGGGTCAAGTAAAAAACCACCTCCATCAAGTAACCCTTGCTGTACCTGTTCTTCTTTACGTCGAAGAAGATTTTTAATTCGGGCAAGTAAACGTGACATATTACAAGGTTTTGTTAAATAGTCATCAGCCCCCAAGTCTAATGCGTGCAGTTCGTCCTGCAATTTATCTCTTGCAGTCAATACGAGTACCGTACCAATCTGTTTAGCTTTCAACTCTTTACATATTTCAAAACCCGAACGAAAGGGAAGATTGATGTCAAGCAAAATTAAGTCGGGAAAATATGCTGCTATTTCTGATACTGCGTTTTCAAAATCCGATAATCCAATCGTATCATATCCCGATTTTTCTAATAAGTTCAACAGTTCTTCTCGCATATAAACATCATCTTCAACCACAACTATCTTTGCCAATATGTCCGCCTCCTTTCCCATAATATTTATAAGCCTGTTAAGAATTGGGCTTGTAATTGAGCTTTCCTATTTCACGATTAGCTGTTCGAGCAACAGCCACACCGTAAATTACCATAACAAGAACAACAATAACAGCCATAGCAATTAAAAGAGGATAGGACTGTTCAAGGTGTGCCGCTCCTGAATATAAATATAGCTGCATGGCATATATCCCTACTGCTCCGCTGATACACGCTAATATAAGAGGAAGCAGGAAATACCATAATACTTGTTGGTTGATAGAACGCTTAATTTGTTCACGTCGTGCTCCTAAAATAGAGAGTGTTAGATACCTTGATTTTGTAGTTTGCATTTGCGTCAAGAATTGCAGGGCAAGTAATGCACACGCAATAATCAAAAACATAAATCCCATGTATAGTGTTGTATAACTTCCGGAAATAACATAAAATAATTGTCGCCCAAAATTATTAAGATAGCTTTCGTAATATAGACCAGATGGTTTTAACAAATCACGAGCTTCCATAATCGGTAACATTAAACCTTTTGTTTCAACAAGTTCATTAGGAATACAAAAGTTCCAATAAACCATACAAGTGTCTGAATTTACAAATTCTGAATATATCTCATCTGAAACAATCAATGCAGTTATAATCTTGATATTTTCATCTGCGGTCAACCCTTTCATCGGTACGGAGGGAACAAGATAAAATGGTCTTTCGTTGATAGAAAGCGACGCTTCATTATTCGCCTGTGCGTCTGCTGCAATTTGATTTAACAGTGTAACCGTTTCATCTTGAGCATTACCTAAAAAATCTGGGTTGAGATAATAGACAACTTCATTGTTCCCAAGGCTAATCTGTTCTTCTCCCGCGGCATCCAATAACCGATTATAGGAAGATACAGGAAGCAAATAAGGAGAAGAACTACCAGTATCAATAAGACCTAAAAGGTTTAAGGCAGCAGGTTGGTCGGAGCCAAAACTATACATACCATCTTCTTGTGTGGCAGGGTCTACTACATCTTGAGGTAAATGCTGCACGATTTGTTTCCTAAATTTCGACCAATCAACAGGAGAACTTATCCCATCCGAAGCAGTGGATTTTATATTTCCTATTTCCATACGGTTCAGATTTGATACATAAGGACGAATTTGTTCGTTGGAAAGATACTTCTCAACAATTTGGTCGTTGCCCATTACAGTAAAGTCATAAACAGAAGTACCTCGTGTCAATTCACTTCCATATGACATTATGCGCACTGAGCCGTCGGTAATTAACATAATAGTAAGCATCATCAGAATGGACGCTACGCTGATTGAAATATATTTATTAACGACATTTTCATGCAACTGCCGTAAAGTAAATACATAAAGTCCTCTTGTGGCTTTGTGTTTTATAGAAGCTGCCCATATACTCAAAATTCTTGCAAGTCCTCGAATAAATAGAATTGTTCCGATAATTCCAAGTAAAACGGCAATAAGCAGCATTGCCCCACTCGCAGCCATAAAATGCTCTACAACAATCCAGTACGCGACAAGCAAAATTACGGTGCCTATAGCAAACGATACGAAACTTACATATGGATTCCCTGTGCGTTGCTTTTTCGCCATCTCTCCATAAACAAGTTGATGTAGCTCTTTACGGAACAGCTTTCCGCATAGAACAAACAATGCTACAAACTGAATAATCAAGAAGCCTAACGATGTGAAAATAGCGGCACTTACAGAAAAACTTAATTGGTGTGTAATGATACCATGCCCTACTAAACGCGCGGTTGTAAGACTTATAGCTTCGGATAAAAAGCCACCGCATACAAGCCCTCCTAAAAGAGCTAAAAACGACGTGATTAGCCCCTCTGTCATTATTTGAATAAATAATTTAATCTTTGTCATTCCAAACATCAAATAAAGCCCCAGTTCTCGACTACGACATTCAAGTTGATATTTGTTTGCAAATACTACGAGAAAGAACACAAATAATAAAGCACAAAGATAAACCGTCGGTAAAAGATTAGTAAGCAACCGTTCTACTGCGTCGCTCTCAATTTCACTTAAAAAACGTATTACGTCCTGTTGTCCAAGAGAAAGCACTATATAAAACATTGCTACGGCTGTTATCATTGTCAGAAAATAAATTAGGTTTTCGCTACGGCTCCGTTTGGCGTTTCGCCATGTGAGATTAAAGAACATTTGCACTTCCTCCCCCCATTTGAGCCATCACTTGTAAAATACGTGCATAAAAATCTTCCTGTGTTTCATTTGGAATTTTACGACGTAACTCATGGAAAATAACACCGTCTTGAATGAACAAAATACGAGAACAGAAACTCGCGGCGTTAGGGTCATGCGTGACCATTAGGATTGTGCGTCCACGCCTAAGATTGATTTCCTGTAACTTCTCCATGAGTAAACGTGCTGATTTTGTATCTAATGCACCTGTAGGTTCATCAGCCAAAATAATATCGGGGTCAGAAATCAAACTACGTGCAGCAGCTACGCGTTGTTTTTGACCGCCCGACATTTGTGACGGAAATTTAGAAAGAACGTCTGTAATTCCAAGAAAATCTGCTATATCTTTTAGCTTTTTTTCCGCTGTAACAATGTCAATATTATGAATTGATAAAGGCAATATAATATTTTCTTTACCAGTTAGATTATCAAGTAAAGCAAAATCTTGAAATAGATAACCAATCTTGTTGCCACGATATTCAGCCAACTTCGTGCCATCAAAAGAGCTTATATTGGCACCTGAAAGTAAAATTTGACCTGAAGTTGGTTTAATTACCGTCGCAATACAATTTAATAATGTAGTTTTACCGGAACCACTTGCACCCATAATACCCAAATATTCACCATTGAGAACATTAAATGAAATCCCATTTAGAGCCTTTGTGGGGACACCATCTTTTGTGTAAACTTTATGCAAGTCGCACACTTCCAAGAGTTTTTCTGTATAATTCATTTTTACACCTCGCCTTGTGGATTGTTGATTGTTTACCAGTTATAATTTTACTGCGTAATAACTCAATGTAACACTTACATTTGATGTAAGGTTTTACGTAAGGAATTATCTATTTTTTATTCCCTTTCCTACGTCCATCAGTAGGCTTCTCTGCCGCTTTGGGTATCAACCACATATAACCGATTTTTGAAACTCCCGGTATTCTGTTCTGTTTACAAAGTATCTGTACTCGCCGTTCAGAAATGCCCCATTTTTCCGCTGCTTCTGGACAAGACATATATTCCATAGTTCAACCGCCCTTTCCTCAAACTTTATCAATATAATTATAATCGGATAACCGAATAATAGCAAGTGTATGATATGCTCTATTTCTATCCATACTATGATGTGTGTAATCATATCTCGAAAGAGAGATGAAATATACAATGTAGTTGGGTGAAATGATTATGAAGCAGAACAAAGAAAAGTTTGATTTTAAGGCTTTCGGACAGGCTATAAAAGCGGCAAGAAAAGCAAAGGGGATTTCCCGCAATCAGTTAGCGGATAAGCTGAACATTGCGCCGCGATATATCGCGTCCATTGAGAACAGCGGACAGCACCCAAGTTTGCAGATTTTGTATGAGCTTGTAACCTTGCTTGACGTATCGGTAGACCAGTTCTTTTTCCCGGAACGGGAACAGGAAAAGTCCACCCGCCGCCGTCAGCTTGATACCATGCTCGACGGCATGAGCGAAAAGGATTTGAAAATCCTGTCTGCTACCGCAAAAGGGATTGAGGAAGCCAACAACGAAACAACGGGGGAATAAAGTTCCCTCGTTTCTTCATAGAGAAAGCAGTTTGAAACGTCGCAGTTTGCGACGTTTTTCTTTTGTCCTGCTTTGGCAAAATCAAATTTTCCATGTAGTAGGGATAAAGGGAGAAAGTTTCTTAGCAAGCATAGGAAAAGAGTACCCTTTTCCGTATTTTCGCCCTCCCGCCCTGCGGTGCGTCGGTTAAAAATTGCTTGTTGGGAAGTGTCCCAAACCCTCGGAATGGAAAGGAACGATTGCATGAACGGACGCAAAAGAAAAGTACAAATCAAATTCTATGTAACAGAGGAAGAACGGGCATTGATTGAACAGAAAATGAAGCTCGTCCCTACCCAAAATATGGCGGCGTATCTTCGCAAGATTGCCATTGACGGGTATATCATTCAGACAGACCATAGCGACATAAAAGCCATGACAGCGGAGATACAGAAAATCGGGGTCAACGTCAATCAGATTGCAAAGCGTGTCAATGCGACAGGCAGCGTCTACCAAGAGGACATAGAGGAAATAAAGGGGGTGCTTGCGGAGATATGGCGGTTACAAAGATTAAGCCTATTAAAAGCACGTTGAGCAAAGCCCTTGGTTATATCCAAAACCCGGATAAGACAGACGGGAAAACGCTTGTGTCCTCCTTTGGGTGCAGCTATGAAACGGCAGATATTGAGTTTGAATATACTTTGTCGCAGGCTCGGCAGAAAGGGAACAACTTAGCCTTTCATCTGATACAATCGTTTGAACCGGGAGAGGTGGACTGTGAGAAAGCCCACACAATCGGAAAACAGCTTGCCGACGCGGTAACAAAGGGACAGCATGAATACGTCTTGACTACCCACATAGACAAAGGGCATATCCATAACCATATCATTTTTTGTGCGGTCAACTTTGTTGACTACCATAAGTACAATTCCAATAGGCGCAGTTACTACGGCATACGGAACATAAGTGATAAGCTGTGCAGGGAAAACGGGCTGTCCGTTGTCATTCCGGGTAAAGGCAGTAAGGGAAAAAGCTATGCAGAATATCAAGCGGAAAAGACGGGAACAAGTTGGAAAGGCAAGCTAAAAATTGCCGTTGATACACTTATCCCCCAAGTAGCAAGTTTTGAAGAATTATTGCAGCGGTTACAGGCGGCGGGCTATGAGATAAAACCGGGAAAATATATCTCCTGCCGCGCTCCCGGACAGGAACGCTTTACCCGCTTAAAAACCCTCGGTGCAGATTATACAGAGGAAGCAATCAAAGAACGGATTGCAGGCAAGCGCACAAAGGCAGCGAAAGCTCCCAAAGAGCAGCGCGGCGTATCGCTGCTTATCGACATTGAAAGTAGTATCAAGGCACAAGAGAGCCGGGGCTATGAACAGTGGGCGAAAATCCATAATCTGAAACTGGCTGCAAAAACTATGAATTTCTTGACAGAACACAAGATTGAGCAGTACGCGGATTTAGTCAGCCGGATTGAAGAAATAAATGCGGAAAATGAAAAGACAGCAGACGCATTAAAGAGCGTGGAGAAACGTCTTGCAGACATGGCGGTGCTGATGAAGCACGTTACCACCTACCAAAAAACAAAAACCGTCTATGAAGCATACCGCAGGGCAAAGGATAAGGACACATACCGGGCAAAGCAGGAAAGCAGTCTGATACTCCATGAAGCGGCGGCAAAGGCATTGAAAGCGGCGGGCGTTACCAAGCTCCCCAATCTTGCCGCCATGCAGGAAGAATACGGGAAGCTCCAAGCGCAGAAAGAAGCCCTTTACACTGATTATGGCAAGCTGAAAAAACAGGTCAAGGAATACGACGTTATCAAACAGAACATAGACAGTATTTTAAGACTGGAAAAAGAACCGGAACGGGGCAGGGAAACCGAACGCTTACAGTAGAAATATCTATAAAAGCGTGGTAGGATAAAGGTATTCCAATATAGACAGGAGCGTGAAAACATGGCAGACCAAACGATACCCGATTATGAAACCATAAGCGCCGCCGTTACCGGAGAAACATGGGCGGTGGAAAAGGTGCTTATGTGCTACAAGGACGAAATCGACAGGCAGGCAACTGTAAAGAAACGTCAGCCGGACGGAACATTCAAACTGGAAATTGATGAAGATATGCGCCAGTATATCACAATGAAGCTGATAGAAGCCCTCCCCCAGTTTCCCCTTGAAGAAATGGAAAGAGAGGAAAAAAGAAATCGGGACAAAAAATCATAAAAAGGTAGACGGGAAGCTGCTGCGGACAGATAAGCAGTTCCGGCATTTGAAGCAACGGCAGAAAGAAACTATCAGTACATGGCTTTATGAGGAATACCGCCGTCTTTGGATAGAAAAGGGACAGGAGCCGCATAAGTACAACAACCGGGAAATCGTTGCCGCTGTTATGGAACGGATAGAAGCTGCGGGGATATGGCTGCCGGAACAGGAAGTAACAAAATATTTTTACCGCAGGAAAACCCATTACCGGAACCGGATAGAAAAAGAATTACAGCCGAAGCCGGAAATGCAGGATAAAGACAGTCAGACACAAAAAGAACAGGGCGCAGGAAGCCAGTAATGACCTCCCGCACCCTGTTCTTTTATAGGTACTGATTTTAAAATGTTACGCAGTAGAACCCCCATTTTAAGGGAAAAGGTATTCTGTATCGCCTATGCCAGTTTCACGTCATTTATGCCCTGTAAATCAAGGCTTTTTTTGCCCTTATCGCGTAACCGCCGCACGCCGTTTCCTCATGCGCTCGGCTGCCTGTCTGCGGGTAATCCGCTTCCGGCAGTCCGGGCAGTATTTGACGCTGTTCGATTTTGATACAAAGAACGTGCCGCACTCGGTACAACGCTTTTTGTCCTCTGTCTTGAAAAGCTCTGCATACAGTAGCTTATCAAGAGGAAGTACGGCAATTTGAAACCACTTGCATAAAAGCGAACAGGAAATGAGCTGCGGGCAGACACATTCCTCCCCGTCGTCCAGTAAGATACAGTGTCCGCGCTCGCAGTTGCAGCACTCCTTTTTTACAAGGCTGTTGACTTTTCGGCTCTGTGGCGGCGTAAGCCGCTTACCCCCGGTCATACTTCATCAGCGGCGAAAATGGCAAGCTCCGCATACTCGTTTTCTGTTAGCGGGGAAATTTTCTGTAAGGTGCGTTCTGCAAAGGGGCGCATATCCTCGTCCATGAACGGCAGCGCAGCCGTCATATTTTCCATAAGCTGTGCTTTGCTTCCCTCATGGTAAATACTCAACAGGTTCATTTCTTCAACGGTCAGTCTAATCATGCTCATACCTCCAATTCGTGATGTTTTGATTTTGCTGTCTTTTTCGGGACTTTTGGGGATTTTTCTGTTTGTAACTGCGCCCGGACAGAGGGAGGGGACTGTTTCATCTCTTTCTTCCTCTCGCTTTTATCTATCAGCGCATAAACGCCATGCCTGCCCTCCAACGTAGATAAGGAAAGGCTTTTGTAAGGGAGCATGGAAAGCAGCCGTTCCATATCCTTATCCGTTGCCAGTGGAACAAAGTAGGGAGAAAGTTCTACCGCACAATGGGTCTTTTCGGGGCTGTCCGGTTCTCCAAGCCCTTTTACATTTTCCACAATCCGGCGGGCTTCTATTTCAATCTGTCTATCATGCAGGGCGGCGATATGTAACTGAAAATCCCTCTGCGTATGAGGTGTTCGTTTTTTCTGCTGTTCCCTCAAAAGGCTTTTTAAGGCTTCCGGGTCGTTTGGCTGTGCTTCAAAACGTATAAACTTTCCAAGTTGCGGGTCAGTGTCCCCGTCAAAATATTGTCCGGCAGGCTTTGTCAGCTCCCCATGCTCATAAATCAGCGTGTAGTTGTCGGCAGGGATTGATTTTTCGATTACTTCCCGGAAATGCTGCAAATAATCCAGTTCATAAAGATTGCCCTTGATTTTTTCCTGCTCTGTGCCTGTCAGTTCCACCGCATAGGCAAGGATAGTATCGCGGGTCTGTTCCCCGTAAAACCGCCATGTATTATGCTGCCTTGTGTCCTTTAGAAAAACGTCCCGTTCCCGGAAGCAGCACGTCCCGGACGGGCGGGAAAACCACAAAAGCCGTTTGTCCTCCGGGATAAGGCTTACCGCCGCTTTCCGCAAAATCTGTTTGTCTATGTCAAAATCGCTCTGATAAAAAGCGGTGTTCTGTTTCATTATGGCTTCAAGGGAAGCAATAACGTCCACATTTTCAAATTTTTGTAACTTCATAGGTCAGCTCCTTTCCAAATCCTGTGTTTTCTGTCTTGCCTGTTTCTTCGGTGCCTGTTCTTTCGCTGCTTTAAGCTGCGCCCGGATAGAGGACTTTTTCTCCGGCTCTGCCTGTTTCTTTTCTGCTTTGAGGGCTTCGGCGTATTCTGCAAGGGAAATCTGTCCTCCGGCTTTTGCTTTTTCTTCCAGTTCCGTAGCGGTCGGGGTGTTGTTTATCTGCCCGTCAATCATGTTGTAATTCTGCTCGGTGGTCTGTTCGGCAGCTTTCAGATAATTTTCCGGCTGCAAAAACTCCGGCACGTCCTTATAACCGAAGCTGTCTACATAGTGGGCGGTGTCCTGTCCGTTCTGATGAAGTACCACCACGTCGGAAACGGAAAGGCTGTGTCCCTTAAAATCTTTCGGGTGGTCGATATTAAAGCGGGTGTAAATATCTTCAAGGGAAGTCCCCGGCGTAAGAGGTGCGGAATAGACAAGTGTATAGTTTTTCGCGTCTACCCGGTGTCCGGCGGCAATCAGACGGTCGTAAGGCTCAAAACGCAAGTCCCTTGTTTCGTCCCCACCTTTTATCTGATAAATGGAAAAGGTGTCTTTATCCTGTGGGGCTTCCTGCTCCGGCTGCCCTTGTGCGAATTGTTCCTGTGCAGCTACCTTTTGCGCCCGGATATGCGCCCGCTGTAACTCGGTAGGCTTTTCCCCGGTAAGAGGTGCAATCGCCTTGACATAATCAGCCGCATAATAGGCGTTACTGGTAAGCTGCCGCTGCCATGCCCCGGCTTTTGGCGACCAACGGAAGCCGTTGCTTTTTAAGGCTTCCCGCGTAGCTTCGTCCGGCTTATCCTCAAAGAAGATTTGCAGACGGTTCGCTTCGGTGTTTGCTTCCACCTTGCCGCCGTCGAATTCCCAACCCACAAAACCGATTTCTTTTTGCTGTGAAAGGGATTTGATACGGTCTTTCACGCGCCGGATTTCCGCGCTGTTGTTGGATAACGCCCAAGTCGCAAAGGGCTTGTCCCCCAAATGCCAACTGCTCGCCATGTCCGCTTTTAATTTTTCAAGCTGTTCCGGCAACAAATGCGGGCAGCCGTCAAGGGTCTTGTGCTTACGGTAATAGGCGTTTACGGCTTTCATGGTTTCCTGTGATTTTTCAAGGCTTTCCAGTTTCTTTTCTAACTTCTGTACTGCCTGCGGGTCGTCTGCACTGATACCGCCCATGCCGGTACTGCGGATTTTATCAAGAAGTCCTTGTATGTCCTGCCATTCCCGGTAATTGCTGTCGCGGGCTGCGTTCTGCTTTTCTTTCTTCCTTGTGGGGAAGTTAGAGCCGCCCGCAATGAGGATAGAGGGAACACGCGCGTCAATCTCATAGCCTTTGTTCATGTTCGCCGCCAGTTTCCGGGCGTAGGTGTCAAGCAGGCTGTCGATTTTCTCATGGTACATCGGGTCTACCCGCTGTTTCTGCCTTTCTGCAAGCTGTACGGCTTCATCTACATAGTGCCTGTATTCAGCCGTCGCGCTGCCTTGCTTATAATCGGAAAAACTGTTTGCGTCCTTTGCACGTTTGGCGGCAGCTTCGTTGATTGTGTAATAAGGTGCGGCGGGTGCAGCTTGTTCCGGCTGTGGTGCTTCGCTGCTTGCGCCTGTATCAGCTTCCGGCTCGGTCTGTGCTTCTTTTTCCTGTACCGGGGCTGTTTCTTCGGGAAGCTCCGGCGCGGCTGCTTCTGCTTCGGGCTGTATGGTAGCTTCCTGTGGGGTCTGTGCCTGTTCGGTGGTCTGTTCCTTATCCTGTGCCTTTTGGATTTCTGCAAAATGTCCGTCTATGGTATCAATCAGACTTGCGGCGGTGCTGCGGATTGTTTCAAGAGAGCCTTTCAGTTCTGCAAGTTCTTTTCCGCTGCTCCACCCGGCGATATATCCAAAGGAATAGTCCGACGTATCAAGCCCGTAGTGTTGGCAAACGGCATAGGCGACGCTTTCTGCCTGTACCTCGCGGGTGCGGCGGTCGGGACGTTCCGGCGCGTCTTTGTCTATGTCATGGAGTGTCGCATGGGCAATTTCATGGATAGCGGTCTTGATATTCTCCAATTCGTCCATGCCCTCGTTGATGAGAATACACTTTTCCTCATAATTGCAGCGTCCTTTTATACTGCCGCTTAGTGCTTCAAATCCCATAGCAAAGGGGGAAGTTTTTTCAAGGGCAGCGAAAAAATCCTGATACTGTTCCACGTCGCCCGTAAGCTCCTTTATCCCAAGGTCGGGCAACTCCTTACCCTCGGTCTGCGACACGTCAAAAACAGATACCACACGAAAGGCGGGGATTTGGATTTCCTTTTCCTCGGTAACGGCTTTCCCGTTCTTATCGAAAACAGGCTTTTGCGTGTCCGGGTCGATTTTTTCCACCTGTTTCTTAACGGTAAAGGGCGCGGGCGCAATTATCTTGATAGCTTTTTCCCCCGGCTTTACATGGCGGTCAAATTCCTTTTCCCATTGTTTATAGCCTTTTACAAGGTTGCCGCCCTGCATGGCGATAAGGATTGTATTGTTTAGGCTGTAATCATGGAATTTAGACATAGTACGCAGATAGTCGGCGTAACGGTCGCTTTCATAAATCCCCAAAATGCCCTGTTCCAGTCGGTCGGTAATCTCTTTCATTTTGTTGGCGGGCTTTTCGGAAGATAGGATAATCGGGAGAACCGGGGGCTGCTCTGTGGCAGTGGTCGGTATGGCTGCGGCAGCGTCAAGGTCTGCCTGTTCCTTTTCCTGTACTGGCGGCTGCGGTGTTACCCGATATTCCTCCGGCACGTCCCGTCCGTCATACCACTGTGTAAAGGTGTTGCGGTTGTTGTAGATATATCCCTGCTCGGTAAATCTGCCCCCGTCATTGATAGCAGCGTCCCGCCCGTATTCCTCATAGAGAAAATAGTTTTTTGCTTCTTCCGGCAGCTCCAACTCGTCCAGTTCTTCAATCAGATAATGCCCGTAATCTTCCTCGGTTTTTACGGACGGATAAATCCAGTAACAGTCAAGATTTTGTGCAAGGTTTATAATGTCCTGCAAGTCCCTTGTATGGTCGCCGTATGTGATAGCCGCAGCAAATTTTTCCCGGTCGTCGTCAAACTGCATTTTCAAAAGCTCGCCCAAATAGTTCAGTTCGTCAAGGCTTTCAAGCTCGGTCAATTTCCCTGCCAGTCCCGGAATAGAGGACTGATATTCTGTGATGTGCAGCTCCCCGTAGTTTTTGCCGTCTATCCCGATACGGTCAAAGACTTCTTTCAAATGTTCAGCAGTTGTGGGGAATGATACCCATTCGCCCGCAGGTCTGCCCTCGGTGTACTTTCCAAGATTAGAAAGATACCCGCTTAAAATCGTTTCTTCCATGCGCTCACTCCTTTCTTTCTCAATCATGCGGTGCATAAGCTCGTAGTCCTCCATGCTCATGCTCCCGTCAAATAGATAGGGGTCGGGTTCTTCGCCGCCCCGGTAGGCTTTTTCAGAAAAAGGCAGCCCCGCAGCGTGGGCGGCGGCTCTTGCTTCCTCGATAAGCTCCGGCGGCAGCCTGTCGTCGTGGGCTTCGATAAATTCCCCGATATTGCTATATCCGTTTTCGTAGTGGCGGCGCACCCCGGCGGTCAGTTCGTCAAGGTTCCTGTCCTCGCCAAGATAGCCGGAATAATAGCCGTTTACCACAACGGCGGCAGGGTCAGCCTGTTTGATTTCTTCCATGCGGCTTCTGTCCTCCGGGTAGAGAATATCGCCCATTTCAAGGT
Organism: Ruminococcus sp. Marseille-P328; assembly: GCF_964249465.1. Classification (NCBI taxonomy): domain Bacteria; kingdom Bacillati; phylum Bacillota; class Clostridia; order Eubacteriales; family Oscillospiraceae; genus Ruminococcus; species Ruminococcus sp. Marseille-P328. Next base: position 133,109 of record NZ_CAXUBQ010000003.1, read on the forward strand.
GGAAATATTCCGCGTTCCAAGAACGTCCCGTTTTCCAAAACGCCACCCAAGCGATACCGTCCCTTAATTCTTCTTGATAGTCTTTTACGGTGTCCCGTAAATTTGCCATGTGTAACCTCCTTTCCCAAAGGCAGCGCGGACGCTGCGCTTTCCAGTTTCATCATTCAGTACCCCGCGCCCGCGTTTTTGCCAAAGAGTTTAGATATTTTTTCAAGATTTCAGAGGGTTTGGGAAACTTCCCAACAAGCAAAAATCCCCGCCGTTCTCGGTAGAGAAAGCAGGAATTTTACGGAAAAGGGTACTCTTTTCCTATGCTTGCTATTCAGTTATTTTTTCTTCGGAAGCTCCACCCGGTAGTTGACATATTTCCCGCCCGTATCAGCCAATACGATAGTTCCGTCGTAGGTCTTGCCCGTCTTTGGGGAATAGAGCTTTTTCACATTTACCTTGCCGGATTGTAAGAGCGCGGCGGCAATCTTCGGGGTAAAGGTTACTTTTCGTTCTTCAAAGAAACGGTCATTTTTCCACATGGTAAAGATACATTCCTTATTGCTGCAATAGTAATTCTTCTTGCCCTCATAGACAGGAGAACCGCAGCGGGGGCAGCTTCCCAACGCTTCCCGTTCCGGCTTGAACATCTGCGCTTTATCATCAGAAAGAAACGGGTACGTCTTTACCAGTTCCCGCGCCATATTCTCAATACCCTCCATAAATGCGGCGGGGTCTGCCTTGCCTTTTGCAATCTGTGTCAGATTGTTTTCCCATTCTGCGGTAAGCTGCGGGCTTGTCAAGGTGTCCGGCAGGACGCACACAAGGTTGATACCGTCCTTTGTGGGAAGTAGCTGCTTGCCTTTTCGCTCCACAAAACCGCCCTTTACCAGTTTTTCAATGACGGCGGCGCGGGTGGCGGGAGTTCCAAGCCCTTTGCGTTCTGCGTCCGGGTCGGTGTCCTCGCTTCCGGCGTGCTCCATAGCAGAGAGCAGCGACGCTTCGTTGTGAGGTTTTGGCGGTGTTGTGTCATGTTCCGTTACCGTTGCCGCCGGATTTTCAAAGGTCTGTCCCTCGGTAAATGGCGGCAGGGTCTTTTCTGTGTCGCTGTCTGCGTCGTCCGTTTCGGGCTTGTTCTTTAAGGCTGCCCGGTAACGGCGGTCAATCTCTTTCCAACCGTCGTACAGCACTGTTTTTCCCTTTGCGGTAAAGGACTGTCCGGCACATTCAAATGTAGCCGTAACCGCTTCAAAGGTATGTACTGCGGCGGTCGCCATGAGCAGACGCGCCCCGGCAAGGGTAAGGATATTCCTTTCGCTTTCCGGCAGCGCGGCAAGGTCGGTCTTTGCAAGCTCCATAGTCGGGATAATGGCATGGTGGTCTGATACCTTTTTACTGTTCAGCACTTTTGCAAGCTCCGGCGCAAAGTCCATGCCCGCCATAAAAGAAAATTTCCCACAAAGCAGCTTGATAATGCCCGCCGCTGTGTCGCCCATGTCGTCGGTCAGAAATGCGCTGTCGGTTCTCGGATAAGTAAGCAAACGCTTTTCATACAGGGCTTGTGCAAGGTCAAGGGTCTGCTTTGCGGTATATCCGAACAGGCGGTTTGCTTCCCTCTGCAAAGAAGTAAGGTCAAAGAGCTTCGGCGGGGCTGCGGTCTTTTTCTCTTTCACAAGGGAAGTACAGACTGCTTTTGACGCTTCACAAGCAGCTTTCAGCCTGTCAGCTTCGGAACGGTCAGACAGTTTTTCGCTTGCAGCTTCCGCGCCGGATAAGGACAGGCGCACATGATAGTATTTTTCTTTCTTGAACGTGGTAATCGCCGCGTCCCGGTCAACAAGCATTTTTAAGGTCGGGGTCTGTACGCGTCCCACATTCAAGGTATGGTTGTAAAGGACAGAAAAAAGACGGGTGGCGTTGATACCGATTAGCCAGTCAGCCTTTGCCCTGCATAATGCGGAAGCAAAGAGCGCGTCGTATGCTTCGCCGTTCTTCAGATGAGAAAAGCCCTCTTTGATAGCAGCTTCTTCCATTGAGGAAATCCACAAGCGGCGCGTGGGCTTCCTGCACCCGGCAACTTCGTAGACAAAACGGAAAATGAGTTCTCCCTCGCGCCCCGCGTCGCAGGCATTGACGACTTCGGAAACGTCTGCCCGGTGCATAAGTTCCTTTAAGGTCTTGAATTGCTTTTCCTTGTCAGAAGCAACGGTGTACTTCCATTCCTGCGGCAAAATCGGTAAGCTGTCATAGCTCCACTTTTTATACTGCTCCCCGTAGGCGGCAGCTTCGGAAAGCCCTACCAAATGTCCCACGCACCAAGAAACGATATAGCCGCTTCCTGTGAGAAATCCGTCTTTCTTTTCCTTTGCCCCAAGTACGGCAGCGATTGTCTGTGCCACACTGGGCTTTTCTGCGATAACTAAAATCAATGATAATTCCTCCTTTTATCGTTCGGTCTGTCGTTTGTTTTCCAGTTTTCTCATACAGTACCCCACACAAGGGGACTGCCCCTTGTAAGGGCAGCCCGCGCAGCGTGGGGAAGAAAGCTCCGGCGGGGATTTTTCCCGTTTGCCATAGTCCGGCTTCTGTATCATCATCTTTTCAAAGGGATTGTCGGTAAACAGGGTCATACTTCCTCGTCCTCCGTTTCTTCCTCTTTGGAAACTTCCCCGGTATCTGCTTCCGGCTCGTCCTCGTCGTAATCCTCAAAGTCAAAATCTTCAAGGTCGGTGCTTCCTTTCACGTTATGCTTCGGTTTTACAAACTTAAAGTAGTAGAACGCCGCGCCGCCACCAAGCAGCACAAAGAGGACTAAGGCAAGCACCGCGCCGGGATTGCCGTCTTTTTCTTTGGGTTCTTCCGGCTGCTCGGTGGGTGTTGGCGTGGGTTCCTTGCCTGTGCAGCCTGTCAGAGTAGTTGCACATACCGGGCAGGACGTATTTACCTTTCCGACTTCGCATTTTTCCGTACAGTTGCAGACTTCCGGCTTTTTCGTGGCTTCCCCGGTTTCGGTCAGTGCCATAAGGTCGGCTTCGTCCACTTGATTAAGGAAATGTACGGTCTGTTCCCCCTCGGCTGCCCGGTCAATGAGGATATAAAAGTAGTTGCCGCCTTTGGTGGTAACAGTGATAAGCTGCTTATTGCCGCCGAAATCGTCCACCAGTGTTGCGTTGCCCTTTGGGGTAAGGGGCGGCGTTTCCGGTTCTTCCACCACTACATTGCTGTCGTTGGTCGCGTCCTCTGTGGGTGGCTCTGCGGCTGTTCCCTGTGCATAGGCAGGGACAGAAAAACCGCCCATAAGGATAAGGGCGGCACAAAGGGCAGTCATGGTCTGTTTGAGTTTATTTTTCATCTGCATTGTCCTCCTGTTCTTCGTAGTCTGCCGCTTCGGTAGCGGGTGCGGCGTTCATGCCGGGAATACCGCCGCCGGACAGCATAGCATTTAATTCCTGCGGGGTAAGTCGCATAGCGCGTACAAGCTGCACGATTTCAAGGTTTTCCGCTTCGGTTTTCTGCGCTTCCAGTCCTTTTAACTTGTTCTGATACTCTGTGATTTTCTCGCGGGTCTTTGCGATTTCCTTATTGATACGGTCGATTTTGTTGTTTGCCATAAAATAAATTCTCCTTTCTTTTCGGGGCTGCTTACCAGTTCATCAGCCCGTAGCCTTTGATACATTGATAGTTGAGGTCATAGCTTTTAATCTTGCAGGCGTCGCCGGAATTGCCCTCAACGGTATAGACGCGGCTTCCGTCCCTGCCAAGCACAAGCCCCACATGGTCGGCAACGCCGTCTAAATCCCAGTCGAAAAAGATAGCGTCGCCCGGTGCGATATTCTCATAGCCGCGTGCGCCCCATTGTCCCCTTGACTGGAACCAAGGAACGCCCTGCCATTCGCAGCCCGCAAAGCGGGGTTCGCTTTTTCCGGCTTGATTGTAGCACCATGACACAAAGCAGGCGCACCATTCCACGCGGCTGTTAAAGCCGTACCAAGACCAGTAAGGGTAGCCGCCCACGTTTCCGACCTGCTGTTTTGCAAGCTCCATAAGCTCCGGGTTTCCGGGACGTGTGCCGTTTACAAACTCCACGCCGCTTAAATCCTCGGACGGGCTTCCGTCGGGAGAGCCGCCGCCAAAAATCAACGGTTTGTTGCCCTGTGTCTGTAAGTACACCTTGAACATTTCAAACTGCTGTGGGTTCAGCAGTTCTTCCGCAAGGGAAGCAATCGGCTTGTTTGTCAGTTTCACATTTAAGATACGGTATTCGTATTCTTCCTCGTTGCCCTCCTCGTCGGTGGTGGTGCGTATCTCGATTTCTTCCGTCAGCGTCAAGGTGTACTGTAAGCCGAACAGCCGTTTTAGCTCTGCCTGTGCGCTCTGCGGGGTGTAACTCTGCAAAAGGGCAGTCAAGTACGACGCTAATTCGTGGGGGTTATGCCCGATAGTATCAAGGTCATAGCGGTATTCATCATAGCCGCTGTGGGTGCTTTCGATATTGTCAATTTCCTGTTGCAGCTCATTTTCCATTGCAGCATAGCTCTGTTCCGTTGCCACAAGGTCGCTGTCCTCGGACGTGTAGGAAGTCCCTAACACGCTGTTCATGCTGCCGGAAAACATTGCCCCACAAGAGGAAAGCCCTACGGATACCATGATGAACAGAAGCAGCGCGGCGATAGCGATTATCACGCCTGCCGGGTGTCGTCCTGCAAAGGCAGCCGCTTTCTTTGCTGCTGTTTGGGACGCTCCGGCGGCAGCTTTGGCGGTGGCTGCGCCGCTTTTCTTTACGGTTTTTGCATACTGGCGTTTGATTTTCTGTTTCTGCATGAACCGTGAAAAGGGATTGCTTGTAAGCTGCGGGTTCTCCTGCAAGGCTTTGTGATACTGAAAATTGACGTTTGCCTTAAACGCTGCCTGTTCTGCCTTTGCCGCTTCCCGGTAGGGTTTCAGCTTATGGCTGCGGTAGCCCTGTTTTAATTTTCTTGTCCCGTACCTTGCGCCGCGCTCGGCAAGTTCCTCCGATTTGTGCGCGCCCTCCACACCGGAATTATCTTTCTCGACGCTATGGATTTTGTTGTGAACAAAAATACCCGCTTCCTGCGCGGGGTGGGATAACGGGTTACTGTGGGCTTTGCCGCCGGGTATCGGCTTTTCCTGTTCTTCAAAGCGTAAACGGGTCTTTGCCTTTCCGGCGGTTTCCTCAAAGGTGCGCTCTTTTACAAGTTTCTTCTGCTTCGGGAGAGCTGCCTTTGCTGCGTCCAGTTTGTCGGCTGCTTTTTCCGATTTTTTGATGTAGGGTTGCAGTTTTGGCGTTTCCCGTTCCTCGTCGGTAAACTGCAAGCGTGAGGTGGAAGTACGCAAAACAGCCGCTTCCTGTGCTTTCTTGACTGCCTTTTTGCTTGCCTTTCGGGTATGGGCTGCGTCAAGGTGTTCCATGACACGCTCTGCGGTAGCGGTGTCCGGCTGTGAAAAGTCGCTGTCTGCTTCCCGGCTGCTGATACGCTCGGCAGTCTGCTGTGTTTCATTGATTTCCACCGCACCGTCGCGGGTCATTTTCTGCGTGATTTTATCGCGTGGTTTTAACTGTTTCATAGGCTGCTCACTTCCTCCGGCTTCGTCGTCATAATGCGGTAAAGCTCGGTATCTTTCGGGAAATGGTCTACAAAGGGAAGCACCACATTCCCATAAAAGATAAGTCCCTCGCCTGCTTCGGTGTGGGTTACATACTTCATCTGCTGTGGGCTGATATTTAACTGCTTTGCAAGGATAGCCCGGTCGCCCTGTGCCTGATTGAGCATGAGGACAAAATCAGAGTTTTCAAAGATATTTTCCACCTCGCGGGAAGCAAGCAAGTCCTTAATGTTCTGCGTGATAGCTGTGGGTATGCCTCCCCATTTTCTAAAACGCTTCCAAATCTCCACACTGTAAGCGGCGGTCTGTTCCTCTTTTAAGAGCAAGTGAAATTCGTCCATATAGTAGCGGGTAGATTTCTTTTCTGCCCGGTTAATGGTAACGCGGTTCCATATCTGGTCTTGCACAATGAGCATACCTAACTTTTTGAGCTGCTTCCCAAGCTGCTTAATGTCAAAGCAGACAAGGCGGTTAGAAAGCTCCACATTCGTTCTGTGGTTGAATACGTTAAGACTGCCGGAAACATACAGCTCCAATGCCGCTGCAATGCGGGCAGCTTCCGGCTCCGGCTGTTTTAACAGCTCGTCGTAAAGGTCGCCCAAGATAGGCATTTTTGCCGGGTCGGGGTCAGCAAGGTAGTCCCGGTACACATTCCTTACGGCGCGGTCAATGACGGTCTTATCAACGGGCTGCAAGCCCTCCTTGCCGCCAATGACAAGCTCGCAGAGGGACAGGATAAAATCACTTTTCAGTGCAAGGGGGCTGTCGTCCTCGCTGTAATTAAGGTTCATATCCATAGGGTTCACATACTGGGGCTTGCCGTCCATGCCTTTCCCGGTCGGGGATAAGCGTATCACTTGCCCGCCAAGCCGCTTGACAAGGGCAAAATACTCGGCTTCCGGGTCGCAGATAAAAATATCATCGTCAGTAATGAGAAAGGCGTTTGTGATTTCCCGCTTTGCCGCAAAGGATTTTCCGCTGCCCGGTGTTCCCAAGATAAGCCCATTCGGGTTTTTAAGCTGCTTGCGGTCGCAGAGTATCATGTTGTTGCTTAAAGCGTTCAGCCCATAATACAGGGCAGACCCGGTCTGAAATAGCTCCTGCGTGATGAACGGGATAAAAATAGCGGTGCTTGATGTGGTAAGTCCACGTTGTATCGGGATAAGGTTCTCCCCCAAAGGGATAGAGGACATCAGCCCCGCTTCCTGCTGATAGTCAAGACGGGTCAGGGCGCAGTTGTATTTCTGTGCAATGCCCGCCGCCGCGAAAATGTCATTTTCCAGTTTCCGCTTCGTGTCTGTCATGTTTACCACAAGGAACGTGAGAAGAAACATTCGCTCGTTGCGGCTCTGTAAATCCTGCAACAGGTTCTTTGCTTCATTTCCAAAGGTGGCAAGGTCGGACGGGATTATATCCATATCGTAACCGCTTCTAACCGCTTTTTTCTGTTCCTCAATCTTCATCTTGTCAAGGTCAGTGATTTTGCGCTTAATGGTCTTGATTGCTTCCGACTGGTCGATACTTTTAATGTGGAGATTGACAATAACGCCTGTTTCCAAGTCCAACATATCCGCTAAGATACGGTCGTTTAACTCCGGGGCAAGGATTTCAAGGAACGATACCGCCCCCGTCTTTTTCCCCATAGCAAAGTAGCGTCCCTCCCCGAACTTGAAAGAGGACGGGGCGATAAAGTCCTTTGTGGTAAGCCCCGTCGGGGTCAGCCAGTCATAAGAGAATGAGAACGGCTCGCCTGCCGGGTGGAATACCCCATGCAGCACCTTTAGGCGTTCATAGCCGGATAAGGGGTGCGCCGATACCCCAAGCACCTTAAAATTATTGAGTACGTCTGTTTCAATACGGGAAAGCCGCGCCCTTGCTGCCGCCGGATTGTCCGCTTCAATGGAAAATGTGATGTACTTATGCTTGACAAGCCCGTTGTTCCCTTTGGCAAGCTGCGATTTCAGCATATCGGAATACTCAGTGCGGATAGAGTTAAAATCGTCATTTTGCAGCGGGATATGGATTGCCAGCGCTGCCTGTTCCTGCTGTGAGCCTTGATTGATGAAAGAAAGCTGCACGTTCACGCTTGCGTCAAAGTAGTTGAGAAAATCGCACCAGTTTTCAAAAATGGCGGTCTTATCGTCTGCCTGTGCAAGCTGATAGTTGATGTCCTCAAAGGCAATGCTCTTTGAATATTTCCGCTGTGCCACTTTGCAGATACCGTCCGGGTACATGGCAAGGTAGGGAATGGTCTGCTGTGCGGTGTGGGCTTTGCCGTCCCCCTTTGCCTGCCGGATAACCGCCGCTATCTGTTTCTTTTCCGCGCGGGTCAGCTTACGCCTGTTTCCTGCGGCTTCCCGCGTCTTTTTTGTCTGTCCTTTTGACAATCGCTGATACCTCCTTTTCTAATGCCCGCTGTTTCTCCAAGAGTGCATACAGGTTTTCCGTCTGATACGGTCGCACTTTGGGGCGGGTCAATTTTGTCTGAATGATGTTCTTTACAACCACTTCAAGGGGCTGCCCATGCTTTTCATACATGGCAACCAAAAAGCAGGGAAGCATGACGACAATCATTGCCATTGCCGCAAGGCTCGTCCCTGCGCTGTCTTTGAACAAAAAGAAAAGTGGCAGTCCCATAAGAAGTGCCACTGAAAAACAAAGGATTTGCCGCTTTGTCAGATTGAAAGCGACTTTTGTTTTGACTTTGGATAAGTCTTTGGGTACAGGTACATACGCCAAGAAAAAACCTCCTTTCTGCCCTTAGTGGGCGTTGAATATAGATTTTGCCAGTGCGCCGGATTTGAACAGGGAGAAACAGAGGATAACGGTATAGGCTGCAAGGGAAAAAATCGCGCTGTGCAGGTTGTCCGCTAAGACCATTTCGCCTACCAAAACCGCATAAATGCCGACGCATATCATAATGAGGAAGCCTTGAAAACCAAGTGCAAACAGCCCCTTTAGGTAGTTGTTCCCAATCTGTCCCCATTCCCGGTTTGTCATGGTGGCAAAAGGGATAGGGGAAACGGAACAGTAGGCGTATATCTCAATCATTCTGCCGTAGAGGATAACGGTTATCAGTACGGACATGATTTTCATACAAAGGCTTACAAGGCTCGTTTCCATGACAAGTAACAGTAGTTCGGGGATTTCCATATCTTTTAGTCCCTCCTGCATGGCGGCAAGGGCTTCGGTTACGTCGATATTCGTATCGCCGCCGATTACCCCCGCCGCGCCGGACACAATATGCTGCGCCATATCAAACACCGCCATAGTAATATCAAAGGTGTGCGTTACCAAGAAAACGGCAACAAAGGCTTTGAAAAACCACTTAAAGAACATGAACGTGTCAACGTCGTGCATATTGTTTTTTTCCGTTACCATGCTGATAAGCTCATAACAGAGGACATAGGTAATGACAAGCCCCGCAATGGGTACAATCACATTTTCCGACAGATTTTGTATCATGTTGAAAATGTTCGCGTTCCACCCCTGTGGGGTCTTGCCTACCTCCGCTGCAATGGTGCCTACTTTTTCGTTTACGTCCCCGAACATCGTTGACAGATTACCGTTTATCGCGCCGATAAGGATTTCTTTTATCCATTCGTTAATCGCGTCAAGTATGCTCTCCATAGGCTACCCTCCGTAAACTTATCCGAACAGACCGGAAAGAAGCGGTACAAGGATAGTGCCGATAAGGGCAACACCGCCGCCCGCCATAAGCTGCTTAATGCCCTGTGATTTTGCACCCGGATTGTCGTTTCCATATCCCTCTAAGAGGTTGATAACGCCCCAAATGCCTAAGCCTGCGCCCAGTGCGATAACAAGGGTCTGTAATACGTCGATAGCAGAGTTAAAAAATTCCATAAAGCTCCTTTCTGCCGCAAATGCGGCTTGCCCCATAAAAGGGCATAAAAAACGGCGGTCAGTTTTGTAACTGCCGCGGTCATAAGTCCCCGCGCTGCCTATGTGTCTGCCGCGCGGCGGTATTCAGTTTTTAAGTATGGGCGTTATGGATTTTCCAGTAGGGGCGCGTATTCTGTAAGTTGTCTGTTTCTTTGTTACTGCGTCAATTCCTCCTTTCGCTGCTGCTCATACAGGGCTTCACACCGTTTTACAAACTGCCGGATAGCTGTCTGTCGCTGTTGCTCCCGTCGCTCGGCAATGAAAATAAGCCCGTTTATGGCTTCTGTGATTTTCTTATCCTTTTTCTTTCGGATACGTCTATTCATGGTCGGTGTCCTCCTGCAAATCTGCTTCACTGATTTCGTAATAGTCAAAGGGTTCGTCCGGCTTCACAAGGGCGGGTCTGCGCCTTAAATGCTTTTCCATATCAAAGGTATTTTTCTTGTCATAGTCGGACAGGTATTTATAGTTGGGATGCTTTGTAATATCATACTTATCAGAGAAGAACGGGCGCACCCCTCGTAGCTGCAAGATACATTTCCCGCCGTCCATGACTGCAATTTCATCTTCCGTCATAAGCTGCTTGCCTAACTTCTGATAGTTCAGCCCATGCGATACCTCGCGCCCCCGGTTCTCGGAAGTGTTGAAGCTGTCAATGGTTTCTTTCCCCAAGATTTCCGACATTTCTTTGAGGGTGGTTTTCTCCTTGCCGCCCAAGAAAAGGGTGGTGTCGCAGTTGCCGGCTATGGTATCGGCGTTGTCCTTATAGATTGCCTTTAACTGGCTTTGCGACTGTAAGATAATCGACGCGGAGATTTCCCGGCTTCGTATGGTGGCTATGAGCTTTTCAAACTTCGGTATCTGCCCGATATTTGCAAATTCGTCTAACAGACAGCGCACATGGACGGGCAGCCTGCCGCCGTATTCATTATCTGCCTTGTCGCAAAGGAGATTGAAAAGCTGTGTGTAAAGGATTGATACCACAAAGTTAAAAGTATCGTCGGTGTCGCTGATAATGACAAACAGAGCGGTCTTACGGTCGCCTATGGTGTCAAGCTCCATTTCATCAGTTTCCATAAGGTCGCGCAGTTCCTTAATGTCAAAAGGGGAAAGCCGCGCACCGCAGGAAATGAGGATAGAGCTTCGTGTCTTTCCCGCAGATAACAGGAATTTCTTATACTGCCGGACGGCAAAGTGTTCCGGGTCTTTTTCCTCCAACCGTTCAAACATAAGGTCAACGGGGGACTGAAATTCCGGGTCGTCCTCGCGGGCTTCCGACGCATTTATCATTTCAAGCAGCGTCGTGAAGTTCTTTTCTTCCTCCGGGGCTTCGTACCAAATGTAGCCGATAAGGGCGCAGTAAAAGAGCCGTTCCGATTTTACCCAAAAATCCTCCCCGGCTTTTTCCCCGTCCCCTTTGGTGTTGGCAATCAAGGTATTTACCAGTTTCAAAATGTCTTTTTCGCTGCGGAGATAGGCAAAGGGATTGTATTTCATGCTTTTTTTGAAGTTAATCGTGTTCAGCACTTTTATCCGGTAGCCGCCCCGCTGTAAGAGCTTCCCGCACTCGACTAAAACCGTTCCTTTCGGGTCGGTTACAACGTAGCTGCTGTGCATTTGCATTAAGTTGGGCTTCACGAAAAATCTCGTCTTTCCGCTGCCGCTTCCCCCGATAACAAGGATATTTTTATTCCTTGCATACTTCGGCTGCTTCGGGCGGCTGTTCATGGTAAGCCGTTCCGTCTGCGTCAGCAGCACGTTATTCTGAAATACCGGGTCGGTGTAGGGCTTAATATCTTCGGCAGTCCCCCAACGGGCAGAGCCGTATTCGATACCTTTCCGGTATTTCTTCGCGTTCTTGCCTTTGAAGTACACCATAAGCCGGATAAGGACAGCCCCCGCAATACCGATAAGCAAATCCATAGGGGCAAAACTCGGAAGCGGGTTTGCAAAAGCCATAGAAAATCCCTCCCCAAGCGACAACACCTTGCCGGACAGGTCAGCCCCCGGCGAAAGGCGTACCGCCTGCCCGACTTTATCAAAAAGATACACAAAGAACAGATAGGGAATGTTGGGAAGCAGCAGTTTTTTCCAGTTGATAGCGTTCATCTTGCAATCCCCCTGTCTTTGTTTTTTACTTTGTCCCGCTGTGTGTTCAGAGCCGCCGCCTTTTCTTTGAGGGAAACAATCAGCTTTCGGATAGGGGGCTTTTGTTCCTGCGTCAGTTTCTTTGCGGAAAACTCCTTGAAAGCTGCGGTCAGTGCGTCCGCGTCCCGTCCCTTGAAAAACACAAGATAGCGGGGCGGGGTTTCGGTGCTGTCTTTCTTTAGGGCAAAGTCAATCCCGTATTTTTTCGCCGTACTCTCAAAGGCTTTGATATTGTCCTTTGTGATTTCAATGTTGGAAACGCCCGCGTTCTGCTTCATAAGCTGCTTTAGGGTCTGCTTTCCATGCGGGATTTTCTGTCTGTCATGCTGCTTTTTCATCTGTGCAAGCAGGGCTTTCATAGCCTTTTGGAGCTGCTGCGCCGTCAGCTTCCCGGTCTTGATGTAAAGGGCTATGGTCTTTTCGTTGGTTTCCTCCTGCAATGGGTGTCCTCCTTTCGTGTTCTATGGTGGTATGCCCGCCGCCGGGAAGCGGGGCGGGCATGAAAAAAAGAGCGTCCGCTTTCACGCCGCCCTGTTAAATCCGTACCCGCAGCCCGGAAAGGTCTGCCGCCCGAATACCTACAAGATACCAGTTGTCCCCGTACTCCATACGGGTAGGCTTCCATTTGCCCCGCACAAAGACCTCCATGCAGTCGCCGCAATGCAAACCCCCGTAATAGTCGTTTACGTCAAAGCGAATGTCGTAGCGGTCAGCGGTTTCATCAAAAATCAAAGCTCCTGTTCTCTGTGTCATCATAAAATCCTCCTTTAGGTTGGTTTACAGGCTTTCGCCCTCGTTGCAGGTGTAATCGGGTATGCCCTTGCTTCTTGCCGACTGGATAGTGCGCCCGCCGTACATATCGTGAGATACAAGGGACGTGTAATAGCTGCCAATCGTAGACGGGGCATTGAAAAGGGCAGCTTTCATGTACTGCTTGATGTTGCGGATTTTGGTGGTGTTTTCCTGCATACAGTCCAGTACAAAGCGGATATGTTCGCTGTTCAGTTTCATAAATTTTGCTTTTACAAGCTCTGCCGGGTGGTCGTCCCCGGCGATACGGATTGTTCTTCGTTTGGTGCAGACGGTTTCAAGAATAAGGGCAAGGATTTCCTCTATCCTGTCCCGGTCAAGGTATCTGTCCTGTATCAGATAGTCGTACTCGATATTGTCCTTGATGATTTCCTCATACACGCGATATGCGTCTGTCGTTTCCTTTCGCTTCCGTTCCGGCGGCTGTGCCGCGTCCTCTAAGGGAAAGGGATTTAGGGAATGGAAAGGAATGGAATGGGTACTTAATATATCTGTATTTAATTTTTCTTTTGTTGGTAAGTTAGTCTTTAATAGTTCTTTATTTAATTGCGTTGGATTTTCCAACGTAGGTTTTTCCAACATAGGCTTTTCCAATGTTGGATTATCCAATGTTGGTTTTTCCAATGTAGGTAAATCCAACTTAGGCGGCTGCTCATAGATAACATACGTTGTACCGCGTAAGCATCCTTTCTCATCACGTTCCCTTGAACGCTGTATATATCCGGCATTTTCCAGTTCCCGTACTGCTTCCCGGATAGCGTCAATCTTTTCCCGGTTGATAAGGGACAGTCCTGCAAGGGTGTAGTCCCAATCTTCGGGAAGTGAGAGCATTTGCGACAACAAGCCCTTTGCCTTTAAGGAAAGCTCCTTGTTGCGTAAATGGTGGTTGCTCATAACGGTATAACCTTTGTTCTTTTCCACGCGGAAAACTGCCATAGCTTCGTCACTCCTTTTCGTTGGATTTGTTACGCAGTAGAAACGCGGTTTTGAGGGAAAAGGTATCAACCCTTGTCTTTCTCATTTCCACGCTCTAAGAGCCGCATAAATCAAGGCTTTGTTTGCCCTTACTGCGTAACACGAGGGCATAAAAAAAGCAGCGTTCCTGTTCTCCTGTGTAGGAGTGAGAAACGCCGCCTTATAGGTGGTGCTTATTTTATTTTTTCTTTTCGACGTGCCGCGTAAGGTGGTGCAGCGGTCTATCCGGCAGTCCGCAGGTGCTTTTTGCATATCAAGGCTCAATTCGTTAAAAGTAGTAAATGAGTAGTAAAATCAATCTGCAAACCTGCGAATATGCCTGCAAATCAAGCATTTTTCAAGACAATCAACTAATTTTATTTGAAATCAGCACTAAAATTTCCTGTAATAAACACGGAAATCTCTTTACCTTTCAAATCCCAGCTCATCTACGAAACAATCCTGAAATTCCGGGCAGGCCGCCAGTTCCAGAAATTCCATGTTTCGCACTGCATTTTCAATCTCGTGACGCTCATTCTTATTTAGCAATGCAATCTTAGCACCTTCCCCGGCGATATTTCCCACACATTGTACTTTCTTCACAAAGCTTTCCGGGATCAGCCCAATCCGGGCTGCGTTTTCTGCACTCATATAATTGCCGAATCCACCTGCCAGATACACGGTCTGGATCTGGGATTCTTCTATGCTTCTTTTCTTTAATAAAAGCTGGATTCCAGCGGCAATGGCTGCTTTGGCAAGTTGAACCTCGCCAATGTCTTTCTGGGTAAGATAGACTCCGCAATCATTCTCAAAACGCGACTGCCCACTCCCATTTTTTTCGTTTCTCTGTAGGCACTCCGTTTTCTCACTTTGCGCATCCTCTGACATATTCTGCTCACATTGGGCAAAAACAGTTTCTTGTGGTGGCACAAGCATAAACGTGTCTGATCTTTCCTGCCCACTGTGAAGAATTCCATTTTCCTCTAACAGACCTGCACGCAGAAGCTCTGCCACCAGATCAATCAGCCCGGAACCGCATAGGCCTACAGGCTTCTCACCGCCAATTGTGGTATACTGCCATTTTCCATCTTCATATTTTACATGATCAATAGCTCCCGGAAGCCCCCGCATTCCGCACTGGATCTTCGCCCCTTCAAAGGCTGGGCCAGATGCCGCGGAGCAGGCTGCCAGGCCATATTTATTTCCAAGGATCATCTCTGTGTTAGTTCCGATATCCAGCATTAAAGTTATTTCATCCTTCAAATCCTGTCGAAGAGCCAGAAGACAGCCACTGGTGTCTGCGCCTATGTATCCGGCGATATTCGGAAGAAGGAGCAACTGGCCTTTTGGGTGGATGTGAATACCATAATCAGCTGCGCGCAAAGTAAGGGACTGACTGATTGCAGGCGTATATGGCGCATGTGCCAAAGAAGCCGGGTAAATTCCAAGAAACAGGTGGTGCATACAGGTGTTTCCAACAAGACTTACCTGATAGATATCTTCCACTCCAGGCATCCATTCAGCGCTTTTCGTCTTGCCATTGACAGTTTGATCATTCACTTTTTTCCTTCCACTTGCTATTTTGGGAGCTTTTTGAGTTTTTACAATAAGACTTTCCAGTATTTTATTTATTGTCTTCTGCACGCACTTGCTCAGCGTTTCTGTGCCATGTTCCAGCGCATAATTGGCTCTTTGAATTACGTCTCCGCCATACTGCATCTGAGGATTCATTCTACTTTCTACTGCCAAGTTTTCCCCAGTTCTACCATCCAGAAGATACCCCACAATTGTAGTCGTTCCAAGGTCGATTGCCGCAGTAAAAATCCCATCACCTTTTTCACCACTACTATTCACTCCATGGACAGAATCTTCATGGACGCCAACAATTGGTCTTAAATCAAGGATTTCTTCATCTGTATAGGCTACTTGCCACTCTGGATTGAAGATTCGTTTTTCATAGAGACTTCCGGCAAGTTTTACATCTGTTTTTATACACCCATAATCTACATCTGACGTTCTTTTATTGTCTGAGATTCCATATACGTCTTCCACCAGCCGCTCCCACTCTGACTTTTTTTCCCCAGTCTCCGGCTTCTCCAGCCACACTGTTTTCACCTGCAATTCTGGCTGGAAATTCACCTTTCTGGAAAATCCTTCGCTCAAAATTTTACCTCTATTTTTCTTCCCGGGAATCTCCACCTGACAGTCCTTTTCCACCTTCGTCTGACATGCCAGCACAGGCTTTCTATCTACCTTCACCAGACATTTTCCACAGGTTCCCTGCCCTCCGCAAGGCACATCCGGCGCAAGCCCCGCCTGAATCTCCGCCTCCAGAACGCTGGTTCCAACCGGAACCTCTATACTAATCTCTTCCCTCACAAAATACACCTTAGCCATAACCCAAACTCCCTAAAAACAACCGACCGGGCATGCCCCGGTCGATGTATTATTCTTTCAGCAATTTTTCAACAGCCTTTTTGAAATCGTATAATTTATCAATATACACATGAACAATTGTCCCGCAATGTTCTTTCACAATCACTCCATCATAGTCGTGTGCAAGCTGATTTCTTACTTTCAGCATATCCATCCACTCATCACCAGTAATCAGATTCGCCTGAAATGATTCTCTGAGAACTTCTCTTGGTGAGCCAGTGACAAATCCAGTTATTGCATAATACTGTACCAGAATATCTTTCATAACCTTCCACGCCAAGTCAAATGTAATACTGAATTTAGCACTGGTTCCACTAAGTACAAAAGAATCTGACAAATCACGCTGTTTCGCCTCCGCCAGAGAGTCCAGTGAATTTCTAAACGACTCAAATCTTCTTATAAATTTCTCGTCCATATTGTTTTATATCCTCCAACAACAGCTGATTCTGACAAGTATCAAGATCAACCAGATCAATTGTGTACAATGTTGGAATCTCTTCTAAATTCTCCTGCAAATCAAGAATTTCGTGTGAAGCGACTCCAGACACTGCAATGTCAATATCGCTCCGCTCTGTCGCAGTTCCCTTTGCCCGGGATCCATACAGAATTATCTTCTGTGCCCCATACAATCTGCACCGTTGTATAATTTCTGTCATGACCTCATCAACGCGCATAGTTTCCCCCATTTCACTCATAAAACTAATTTCATTATAGGTTAAATCCCACGCAACGTCAATTTGCAAAATCTATCTAATTTATTGCCATCAACATCCAGTATCAAATTATCTCTATCATTTTTTTCCATTTTCTCACTCATTTCCTAACTGCTTATCACTGATATTTTTTCAAGTTTTTAAAATGTATTTTTAAAACTTTTGTATTTTACATTTTTTTAATTTTATGTGCTGTAGCAGATTATTTTATACACACATAAAAAAGAATCCGGCACAAAGCATTTTTATACACTTTGTACCGGATTTCTCTTATTTTTCTTGTACAAATTTTCTCACAAACTCTTCATACCCACAAGGCTTCCCCCAGAAATATCCCTGTGTGAATTCCGGGCACAGCTTTCGGATTTTGAGCCATTCCTGGGCACTTTCTATACCTTCGATACAAATCTTCATATCCAGATTATGAATCATGGTGCAAAACTGATTCAGAAGATAATATTCCTGCTCATCTGCAACTGCTTTCGCAGTGAAAGAACGGTCGATCTTAATGATCTCTGGTTTCAGCTCGCTGAGATAATGGAAGTTCGAGTAGCCGGTTCCAAAGTCATCCAGCGCCAGACTGATTCCCATTCGCTTCAGTTCTGTGAGAAAATGCTTCTCATTTATATTTTGTTCCAGAAGATCGCTCTCTGTCAATTCCACGATCACCGCTTCCAGCGGCAGCCCTGTCCTTTTCATTTCTGCACTGATATCCTGAATCACATCAGACTTAGAGGCCTGTACCTGGGAAATATTAATACTCATCCGGAACCCTGAAAGTATCTTCCTGATCTCACTGCATTTTCCCATAGCCTCTTTCATCATCCAGCGGCCAGCAGGAATAATCAGACCTGTTTCTTCCAGAATGGGAATGAACTCCGCCGGTGAAATCATTCCGAATTTTTCAGAGGTAAAACGCATTAAAGCTTCTGCTCCATAAGGCACTTTTTTGTCTTCAGCAAATACAGGCTGGTAAAAAGCTGTAAAGCCCTGGAATCCATTGATCACAGCTTCCCGCAATTCCTGGGTGATCTCCCTTTTCCGAAGAAATTTTCTGTAGGTTTCCCCATTAAATATATAACAACGGTTTCTTCCCAGCTTCTTTGCCTCATTCAGGGTAAAATCTGTCAGCTTCAATGCTTCTGCATACTGATTTCCTTTTAATGCCGCAAATGGCACAATTCCTCCAGAAACCGTATACATGACTTTAAATTCATTGGTTTCAATAAATCTGTCTATTGCCTCTCTCACTTTATCATAAAGCTTATCCGCATCCTTCGCTTCGTCAGAAGAAACATCCAGAATCAGAAATTCATCTGCCACAAGCTTGTACACCTTCTGTCCTTCTGATATGCAGCCGGAAATACACTCCGCCGATTTCTTAAGTACAAAGTCACCGTACTCCTGTCCGAAGTTATCATTAATCTCCTTAAAATGATCAATTCCTATACGAAGCAGATATCCTGTTTCCAAAGGAGTATCCAATTGGTTCATATACTCCCGGAACCCAGACTCTCCCAATAGTCCGCTTACATTATCTGCCTTCTGTCTCTCTCCAATCTCATTAATGCAGCCAATCATGTAAAGTGGTTTCATGTTGTCGTCACGAACCAGATAACCTTTGCAATGAATCCAGATCGGCATTTTTTTCAGATCCAGCCATCGATATTCCATGCTATGAGTGCAGCGGTCTGTTTTAAGGAGGTCATCAAATTCTGCTTTCAGTTTTTCATAATCCGGTGCATATACAAATTCCTTATGCTTCGAAATTACATTATGAAAACCATTTTTCGGAATACAGAAGCGTTCAAGTGCCTGATTTGCTATGTAATAAAAATCCGTCCGAAAATCAACCACATATGGGTAATTATCTGCAGTGGGGCTCAGAAGATCAATCACGCTGCAAAGCTCATCCACAGACATGCTTTGAAACTTTTTCTCCTGCAGGATCACCTCATCTGTGATCTCCTCAGTCGACTGCTTTCCCATATGGGAAAGCATCTTATCCAGACCGGTTGACCGCGCCACCTTTTTCCTGCGCTTCTGACGGTACAGCATGGTATCACTTCGTCTTACAATATCCTTAAAGTCAAAATCTATATCAGGCTGATAATAAGCATATCCTGCTGACATGCTGAGTGGATAATCCAGCTTGTGCATTTCCGCTGTTTTTTTCAAAATCAGCTCAAGCGCCTTCAGCCGTTCCGGAATCATATCCTTCTCATCGCTATGATATACATATGCAAACTCATCGCCGCCAATCCGAAAACAGTTCTTTACATTCTGAAATGCCTGACTGATACACTGATAGCATAGCTTCAGCGCTTCGTCTCCCTTTTCATGCCCAAAATTGTCATTGATCACTTTCAGATTATCCAGATCAAACAGAACTACACCTGTTGTACGAAGTTTAATATCACTTTCATCCAGATATTTCACCATGTCCTCGTAAGCGTTTCGGTTCATGGCCTCTGTGAGCATATCCATGTTAGCTATTTTCTGCAGATAGATCACCTTTTGTTTCTGGATATATTGATCGTAATATTGGGAAACCTGGATCCAGATCAGCATAATGATAAACAGCAGGGTTCCTATGGGAAGCAAAATGGATGTCTGTTGAAATTCCCTCAAATAATAAAGGAACATTTCTGCCATTCCGAATACTATGAGCACACACATAGGATACTGGAATTTCTTGGCTTCATCGTTGCCTTCTTTTCTGGCCTCGTAAAGAATGAGGGCAACTGTGTAAACTGCATTGGCAACCATAATAACATGGGTTGCGGGAAGCAGCCGGAATATATCAATAATTCCCGTACACTGAAGCAGAACGTCAGCTGCCATATTCGCAAGATAAAGAATGGGAAAAATCAATGCACCTTTGTGGTATCTGCTTTTGCAGATATCATATAGCAGAAAATTAAAGGGTACCGGGAAAAGGAAGAATGAAAAATAATCTACAAAATACAAAGTTCTTCCATCCGGAATCAAAAACTGCAGGAATCCACATTGTGCCAGTGTCCATACTGCAATCAGCAATGAGAAAAATCCAAGGTTTAAAAAGACCTCTATCTTCGTTTCTGTCTTGTCTCTTCTTTTTCTTCGCACTGCTCCCAAATAAAGCAGCAGGCAGATGATGCTTGCAAACAGGATCCCGCAGCTGAGCAACAGGGTTTTAAAGCTGTCCATTAAAATTTTCAGAACGCAATTGCCCCGTGTTCCGTATACAATGCTGACTTCATTTCCATAATAGTTGTCATATACTGGAATAATTCTAACCTCAAGACTTTTACCAGCGCTGTCTTCCGGAATATTCACAATGTGCCAGCAGCTTCCCGGTGACTTCATAAAGCTGGGAGCATCTTCTTCATTTCCGTATTCGTATATTTTTTCTCCGTCCAGCCACACTTCTGCAATGGTGTGTGTGGTTTTAAATAAGATTGATCTGGGATCATCGAAGTCTTCGGGCAGAGCAATATTCTCTGATTTGATTTCTCCATCTGTCAGTTTTTTTGTTTCAAACCTAATCGTATTATCCCAGAGCAATTTTTCCCTGGCTGTACTCTGACTGAATATCCAACCTGAAAAACCAATTGCAAACAATCCAAATACGAACAGGGTAATCCATAATTTCTTTTCTATTTTCATAGTTTCTCCCTACTATATAAAATAGCACTGTTCACTAAGTGCACAATGATCACCTTGTGCTGCAATTCTGTGCAAAATTTACCCGCACAGAATATTACCTGTAAACAATGACTCACAACTCATCAAAAGATATACATAGATAGCATATCAAACCCATTTAGCTTTTTCAAGGTTTTGACAGATTTTGTTAAAACCTTTTTATTTGAGGGCAAAAAAATATCTGACGGGGCAATTCTGCCCTGTGCCAGATATTTTCTTCGTTTCTGTCAGCTTATGTGTCTGCCGATTCTCCGGTAATCACGCTCATATTAATGTATGCGACTTCCCTTATGCAAATTTCTCATCCAGATATTCTTTCAGGATTCCCAGATTTTCATCACTGTACAGCTGATCTGCCGCATGCTTATAATTATGAAAAAGCTTAAATTCCACCTTATCTGTCCCAACAATTCTTGTAAGCAGTGCATTCAGTCTCTCAGACTGCAGATACGGAACATCTAAATCCGCATCACCATGCCAGATCAATATATCCGGGCTGTTTTTCTCCGTAAAATTTTTCTCAATATAATATAATGGACTATAGTTGTTTTTCTCATCCTCAGTAAGAGTTTTTACATCCTTGCGCATCCAATAAGATTCTACATCTTCGTAGCCGGTATCTTTAATTGCTCCCTGAAGCCACAGGCTGGCCGCCCAGCGGACAATTTTTGGAATCCTCAGCTCCCTGTAATCATCTTCCATAGTTCCGAATTCCATACAGCCGTAATAGTCCAGAATCACCTGAACTTCACTGGAAACAGGATGGTTCTCATCTTCTCCGATAAATGGAACACTATTAAATTCCTCATCATTGGAAGCGCCACAGATCACTGATAAATACCCCCCAGCTGACTCTCCCCAGATTGCGAAACGCTCCGGATCGTATCCATATTTCTCTGCATTTGCACGAAGAAAACGGATCGCTGATTTCACATCTTCCACTCCTGCCGGAAAGGCTGCTTCCTGGGCAAGACGATAGTTAACGGATGCACATGCATATCCATGATCGCGGAAATAGCGGTACATCAGCTGCGCCTGACGGGACTGGCTATCATTGTATACGAAGCCGCCCCCATGTACCAATATGATCAACGGCATAGGTTCTTCACTGTCCGGCACATACAGATCCAGATAATCATTTTCGGAAGCCTCAGAATATGGCAGCTTCTCATAAGCTTTTCCACCATTCCATTTGGAAGAATCATCCAATTTCACTGATGGAGAGTATACATTATGAAAAACCACACGAACAGCTTCATGATTGTAACCAAGAATACCAACTATAGCAGCAAGACAGATTCCACCTATGATAAAACCTTTTTTCTTCATTTTTTCAACCTCTTTTCCACCTTAAATCATAAGTCTTTCACTTCATTCACATGGAATTTCCACCACATAAAACCGTTCTTCATCTGCCACGGTAACCTTCACCGGTCCGTTTCCATCCGCCTGTACAACTGCCATTGCCTCACCATAATAAGTCGCCACAGTATGGTCAGTATAATTCCCTTTTACATAAGGAGCCGGGCTTCCGAGTCCCTTCAGGACACCATTTTCTACTGTTACTTTTATGTTATGTTTCTCCATTGGTTTCCAGATTCCTTTGTTATCTGTGTATTGCAGTTGAATAAATGCAAGGCCTTCCGACTTCACCGTTTTCTCCTCTGGACGTACCTGAAGAACCGTTTCTTTTCCTGCTGTCTGCAACGAATAACGGTTGATTTCTCTTCCGTTTTCATCGTAAGAAACCGCCGTGATCTCCCCATCCTGATAGGTGGTATTAAAGTTTGCACGGCATTTTTTCACTTTCTTTTTACCAACACTTTTGCCGTTGATAAACAGCTCGACCTGCGCAGCTCTTGCATAAACTTCCACCTTCGCCGGTTCTCCGTTACAGCCATCCCATGCCCAGCTTTCTAGAGCTTTTGTCAGCTGCCAGCCAGTAAGACGAAGCTTTTCTTTCTGGTAAACAGGATCAACTGCAATAAACGGACCTGTCTCTCTTTCAAAAGCAACTCGAGTATATGCAGCCTCTGCACGCGGCTTTCCATTCAGGTCAATTCGACCATTTCCACCTGTCATTCTCGTGGCTGGATCTTCAAATTTATAGTCAGAATACTCTGCTGCACCATCCCCGACTTCTCCGATATAATCCCATCCTGCCCACACAAAATCACCGATAATCCGTTTGTTTTTTTTGGCAATTTCCCAAAAACTATACGCATCCTTACAGAAGGTTTCACTTCCCAGAATCAGACGGTTCGGGTACTTTTTCAGATCATGTTTGTAGCGGAAAATACCGTAATTATAACCTGCGATATCCATGTTTGCGTAGGCATCCTTCGTCCTTAAATCGCATGGATAAAGGGTGGCACCGCACTTCATAAAGTAGTCTCCAACCAGACAGGCAAGAGTATTATAGAACTCGCTTCCTACTGGCTTTTTCTTCTTTTCCGGCTTGGTGCTGCCTAATCCTTTTTTTCCATTTTCTGTGGCTTTATTTACTGTCTTTTCACCACTTTTAACTACTTTTTTCTCATTCTTTCCAGCTGCCTGAGCGGCATTTTTCTCTGCATTTCCAGCGCTCTTTTCTGCCTTGTCATCACTGTAAACGCCAAGTCCTATGGAGCTTAAGAAATTGAAGAAAATATTGATTCCGCAGGTAACAGGACGGGTGGAATCCAGGCTGTGAAGATAGTTTGTCATATCACCGGTAAGGGCAATTCCCTTCTTCTGGGCAGTCTCTGCAACCTCATTTCCTGTGGAGTACATAATCACACTTGGATGGTTGTAATCCTTGTCAACCATGTCTTTTAAATCCTGTTTCCACCAGTCAGCAAGCTGTCCGGCATAATCATATTTAGTCTTATGAATGTACCATACATCTACATATTCATCCATCATCAGCATTCCCACACGGTCACAGGCATCCAGAAGTGCCTTAGAGCAAGGATAATGTGCAGAGCGGACTGCATTGTATCCATTTTCTTTGAGAATACGCATTTTACGTTCTTCTGCTTCCGGATACGTACATGCACCAAGCACGCCATTATCGTGATGAAAGCATGCACCGCGAAGAATCACACGCTCTCCGTTAATGGTCATTCCTACCTGAGGATTCCAGATCAATTCACGGATTCCGAAAGTTTCAGTTACTTCGTCTTCACCGAAAATTGCTTTACAGGTATAGAGATTCGGGTGCTCTGTATCCCAGAGCTTTGCGTTTGGAACATCCAGCTGGAAGATGGCCTGGTATGCTGCTTCCTGATTATTTTTTTCCGCTTCCACCTGCGCCAATTCACTCTTCTGACCATTTTTTCCAGTCTGTACTGATTCATTTGGCTGCATGTTTTTATTATCTGATGATATTATTTTGTCATTGTTTACATTTCCTATTTTTGTACTTTCACCAATTACTCTAAGTACTTTAGAGCCCTCAAACTCAATCTTCAGGGAAACCTCTCCCGGCGAAGAAGTTTTCACAACGACCTCAATTCTCGCCGGATCATAGCTTAAGGTACGGATTTTCACACCGTTTACCGGAATATGTTTTTCTTCCCCAACATACAGATAAGCCGGACGGTAAATACCGGTTCCTGAATACCAGCGGCTGTTTGGCTGGTCAGCATTGCGCGCAATGACTTTGATCTCATTCTCTTTTCCATACTGGAAAAAGCCCTCTGTATCCACATAAAAATTGGTATAACCATAAGGACGGTAAGCCGCCTTTTTCCCATTTATGTAAACTTCACCATTGTGGTAAATCCCCTCAAATTCAATGAGGACTTTCTTATCTTTATACTCCTCTGGCACAAAGAAATTCTTGGTATATTCGTAATCCCCACCAATATACCATCCAATATTTCCCTCGCCGGTACTCTCCTGAGTACGCGGCTCACTCAGCATTGCATCATGTGGCAAGGTCACCGGATAAGCAGCCTCATCCCTGGTAAGACACCTGCACATCCAATCCTTGTTAAAATCAATTTTCTGCATACAGTAAACTGCTCCTTTCTGAAATCTCTGTCCTTAAACCAACTACCTTTTCGGCATTCTCGTTCTGTTGACAGTTTACTGCTTTTTCCTATCTCTGTGGAAGAATTAGCGTGAACAGTCCTTTTTTTAGCGCTAATAACAGCCCACAGAACTTTATAAATCAAGTCTGTGAGCTGTCTTCTCTACCTTCAGCTCGTTCCCATCCCATACAATATGTACCTGTCCCTCAGCAACAGGCAATGTACAATCAAAGCTGTCGAAAAACTCAGTATGCGGTTCTACCACAAATTCTTTTCCGCCGACTCCAGTAAATTTCAGCCCCATGAAATACTTCGCCAGGAAATAGATCGGGCTTGCAGCCCAGGCATGGCAGAGACTTTTTCCAAAGCGGTCGCCGTACATATCGTACTGAGTTTCTACTGGTGCCTCCGGGTCAAACTCTTCCCAGAAGGTAACTGCACCGCGGTCCAGCATACCGCCCCAGTAATTGCGAATCTTATTTAGTACAAATTCCAGATTTCCGGTCTGGCAGAGCATATCCAGTTCAAAGAAGTTGAAATACGGAGTTGTAATTGCCGGAATTGCATCATTCTTAATTACATTTGCCAGAATTTTCTCCTGCTCTTCTTGTGTTGCAATGTGAAAAAGAATTGCAAAAATATTGGCATGACGGGTCACATTTCTCTTACCGGATTCAAAGGAATCAATAAATGCGCCTTTCTCCTGATCCCAGTATAATTTACGGATCTGCCCGATCAGTTTCTCAT
Organism: Ruminococcus sp. Marseille-P328; assembly: GCF_964249465.1. NCBI lineage: Bacteria > Bacillati > Bacillota > Clostridia > Eubacteriales > Oscillospiraceae > Ruminococcus > Ruminococcus sp. Marseille-P328. Next base: position 158,136 of record NZ_CAXUBQ010000003.1, read on the forward strand.
ATTTCTCCATGTATTCCGGATTTTCTTCTCCAAGAGCCGCACTCACTTTCGCCATGGTCTGCCAGCATGCTGCGAACAGCATCTGCTCTGCACAAAGGGCACCAGTCTTATCCATGTCAGCCCAGTCAATGTAGATCCAGTCATTTTCACGACCTACAAGAAATCCGTTTTCATCCAGCTGACCCTCACAGAATTCCATAAGGGAGCACATTTTCGGATAAACCTGGCGGACAAATTCCAGGTCACCATATGCCTCATAATGATAAAGCACGCCCAGGATCCAGAACAGGGAATAGTCCATGATGGTATTGATATGTCTTGTCATAGGATCATTTCCACGTAGTGCTAAAAGAGTTCTCTGGTCAATATCAGGATCTGCCAGCAGATACTGATTTACAAAAAAGCTCTGGTAGGCGTCTCCAGACCAGATCCATTTGTCACGTTTCACCCCATCCAGGAAAAAGATACCGCTGCAAAGACGGAAGGTATGCTCCGCCACCTCCCAGATTTTATTTAGTTTCTCATCATTACACTTAAAGGAAGCGCGTTTCGGGAAATCTACATACTGATAGAATGCTGTGATTTCCACATCTTCGGCTTTGCAATTCGGAATGAATGCAAAACGGACTGCACAGCATGGGCATCGATTTGTAACCGGATTCGGCTGCCAGCTGTAGTAGCAGTGCTCAAGGTCAAGAGCTTCGTCCTCAGATTCACCGCAAAAAACCTCTAAATCCTCATCTTCGCTTGTACTGTCAACACAATTACTGCGTTTACTTTTCACATAAACCGCCGCCGTCAGTTCCGTCTCAAACTCTGCCAGCACGCCACCGTTTATCTCGCTGATTTTCACCGGCTTGCACTCTTTTTCTGTATATTCCCACACAGTAGGATTCTGTCCCGGCTTGGTAAAATACTTACACACTCCAACTGGCACTAATGGCTGGGAATAATCCTCTGCCTTCCATGTTTTATCAGAATGGATCACCTCACCCTGCACATAAGCGCAAGGAAATGCCTCCACACAGCCTGCATGAATAGAGATCCGCACCTTTCCAGGTGCTACTGTAATCTTCTTTCCAAATGGATATTTCTTCTCCCCATTCTCCCTGGTTACAAGCACATGACCAATCGCATTGGAAAATACAGTAAAACTGGTCTCCTGCTCCAATTCATAAGTCCGGCGGAAAGCCACACGGTTGCGGAAGCCCTCACTCTTCCAAAATGCCGGCCATCCAAAACCTCTCTCCACACGGCTGAAATTCTGCTTCATGGCATGATATAATTCAAAATCTCCCGGATACCAGATCCAAAATGTATTTTCCATTTCCGTTTTCCTCCCGTAAATTATTGCTGTTCACAATCTTTGAACAATAACCAATTCTCATTTCTTGTAAATCTACTCATAATTTAACTATAGTATAAAATGAATTTTCCCAATAGTCCACAACATCCCACGTTTAAAAAGCTACAGATTACGCTTTCGTATCACTCAAAAAGCTTGTCTGAATATTATTCCCTTATTTGTGATATAATATTAAGGGAATTTTTCCTTATTTTATTGTTCTTTCCCTTATTTTATGGTATTATTTAAGGGAAAAAGATAGGAGGTGCGAAATGAGAATCTTTAATTACTCCTCACTCAAAGAGCAAAAATGGGATTCAGACATCCTCGGGCTCGTTGCTGCAATATATAAAGAAGCTGGTAAACAGGAATTATACCTGAAACAACGCCCCGAAGAACTTGAAAAGCTTGTAGAAATCGCTAAAGTTCAAAGCACAGAAGCATCAAATGCCATTGAAGGCATAGTCACTACAAATACACGAATCCGCCAACTCGTCGAAGAAAAGACAACCCCCAAAAATCGTGATGAGCAGGAAATAGCTGGATATCGTGACGTGTTAAATATTATACATGAAAGTTTTGATGCTATTCCGATCACCCAGAATTATATCCTGCAGCTTCACAAAATACTTTATAGTCACATGAACAATCCAATTGCCGGTCACACAAAAACTGTACAAAACTACATTAGTGCCACATACCCAGACGGTCATGTTGAAACATTGTTTACACCACTTTCCCCATATGAGACACCAGAAGCTCTGGATAAAATCTGTGAAGAGTATAACCGGATAATCGGAAATATGGAAGTAGAACCACTAATCGCAATTCCAGTCTTTATCCATGACTTCCTTTGTATCCATCCCTTCAACGATGGAAATGGAAGAATGAGCAGATTGCTGACCACGTTACTCTTGTATCGAAATGGATTCTATGTTGGCAAATATATTTCTCTTGAATCTAAGATTGCCCAAAATAAAGATCTCTACTATCATGCCCTTGCAGAATCACAAACCGGATGGCATGAAGGGACGGAAAATGTCTTGCCTTTTATCAAATATATTCTTGGAACAATCCTGGCAGCATATAAAGACTTTGAAGACCGTGTAGCGCTTGTGGAAACCAAACTTTCTTCCCTTGAAATGGTACGGCGTGCCAGCAAAAATAAAATCGGACGTTTTACCAAACAGGATATTCGCGAATTCTGTCCTACACTCAGTGACAGTTCCATCGAAAGTGCCTTACGCAAGCTGGTTACGGCTGGTGAATTAAAAAAAGAAGGGCGCGGAAAAAGCACGTGCTATTTCAGGTTAAATTAATCTACCACGCGCAGAACGTTCTGATTTTTATACAAACAAAGAAGGCGCAGCTTAAAAACAAACTTTTAAGTCGCACCTTTTTTGTTTACATCATTACATAAAAAATGAAAACCATATATTGCCAGAAACATGGGATTACCATAACCAGCGTCATCGATGGAACCCTTTTCAAATTCATGAATGCCGTGCATGTCAGCGCCAGTGACCACTGGTTTCATCTGAAAATATTGATTCCAATACCAGATTCGTCCACTGCTACCGATTCAAATAACAATAAAAAAACAGCAGGAGTTCATTCTAACAAACGAACGCCTGCTGTCTTCTTGTTAAAATTAATTTCTGTAATGCTTCTACCCAACAGTTCCTACAACACAAACCCAGTTGTATTCTTCCCCTGCGCCTGAATATCCAGACAGCAGTCTGCTACATGCTCCTGATTCAGGTCCAGAGAATAATTCACTTTCATGGCAATTTGACCGTCACTTTCTTCCAATTCAAGATTCGTCGCTGAAATTCCCATTTCAAGAGTTCCGAACGGGGTGGTATAAAATGCCATATTACGCTTTCCCTGCTCGAAAACCATATGTGTATTTACCTGTCCTTTTTTTCGGACTTCCATTCCCCTGGAGGATATCTTGATATAATTTACAGTAGGATCTCCCTGCTCGTCCAGCATTTCTTCATAGCGAAGATAATGACTGCCGTTGCGGAAATAATACTCTCCCGGAACCACAATCTCGATTGGCTCATCACCTTCTGGTGTGTCCATCATATGTAAACCTTTTACGTGAATTAAAACTTCTTTTTCCATTCTTTTTTCCATCTCTTTTTAATATTTCTCAATATCAATCTTCTGCGTTTTCTCCACATCAAATGGCAGAATCGAATTGGCAAATCCCTTGAATTTCTCTGCCAGATCGCTCACATAGAAACGATATGGGAAATCAGACTGTCCCTGTCCGGTGCTCTGCATATCCTGCTCTTTCAGAAGTCTGCCAAGCTCCAGTGCCGTCTCGTACGCCGGGTTCACCAAAGTAACACCCTCTCCCATGATCTGTCCGATGGTAGAACGGAGCAGTGGATAATGGGTACAGCCAAGGATCAGTGTATCAATATCTTTTTCCTGTAGTTCCCTCAGATATCTGCTTGCAACTTCCACTGTCACCGGATCATGAGTCCAGCCTTCCTCTACCAACGGTACAAATAAGGGACATGGCTTTCCAATCACTGTAATCTCCGGATCGATCTTTTTCAGAACCTCCGCGTGGATTCCACTTCCAACAGTACCTTCTGTACCGATGATTCCCACCCGTTTATTTCTGGTAACCTGCGCAGCTACCTTGGCACCGGCTTCAATCACTCCAAGAATGGGAATGTCAAATTCTTCCTGAACTGCCTCCAGGGCAAACGCACTGGCTGTATTACAGGCCACCACAATCGCCTTCACCTTCTGCTCTTTCAGGAAACGGATTATCTGACGGGAATATCCTATAATAGTCTCTCTGGATTTGCTGCCATATGGAACTCTGGCAGTATCGCCGAAATACACGATTTTCTCTGCTGGAAGATTCCGCATGATCTCCCTTGCCACAGTAAGTCCGCCAATACCGGAATCAAACACACCAACAGGCGCATCTCTGTCTATTTTCATTTATCTATCTCCAAATTCATAGTCAAGCGATATTTGCAATCTGTATTTCATTTTAACACCAAAGGAGCGGCGGTGCAAGTGCTTGTACTACATCAAAGCGTTAAGTGTATCCACAATCCAGAAATGAAATCTTGGCTCCGCTTTCTGACCGTTCTCCGTCCTCGGTGCTTCCATAAAACAGAACTGGGGATAAATGGTTCCCCACCACGCAAGAAGGTTGGAAGTTTTATTAAAATTTTCACTGCATGGGCAAAGTAATACAGCTGTCAGAAGTGCTGCCGCTATATGATATTTGTTTTTTCTCAGACAAAGCATAAAAGTACCTCCCATATTTTTCTTAACAAAAGTATTCCCTGTCCCGGCCCGGAATAATCACATTTATTCCCACTGCTTATTGCTTTTCGCAGCTTCCCTGGAGCGTGTCTGAAAAAGTCTTTCTGCAAGATGTGCGTCACAATTTGTGGGAGATTCGGCTAAAATTTCACTTCCAATTCCTTTCCATAAATTTTCAGTTCTGGCAATTCAGACAAAGCACCACGTTCATAAAACTCATGATAAACCTCACGAAGCGTTACTGCCTGTCCCGGGCTTCCATTTGGATTATTTTCCAGCAGCCCAAGAAGATACTCTCCCAGAGAAACGTCCTGAGGGCTTACCCAGGCTACTGCTTCAGATGCCACAGCACAGCGAAACACATAAACATTTTCACCTATAGTCGGCTCCTGCTTCAGATACTCAAGAACCTGCTCCCAACGCCCTCCATCTAACAAACTCTCGCCCAAAACCAGAATTTCCAGATGTCCCATATCCAGATATTTTTCCTGTGTCCGGCTGTATATATTTTCAATCTCACGGAAAGTTTCTCCCTGAATCGACGGAGCAGCATTCCCCTGGTCTTCCCCGTCTTTTTCCTGTCCTGTAGATTTTGGAAGATCCGGAATTCCGTAAGTCAGCAGATATTTCCCCTCTGTAATATCGGCTCCAAGTGCAAGCGGATACATGCGTTTCTCCGGTTCCACACCACCACAGCCGGCTAACAGAAACAATGCACTGACACACGCTACGGCAAGCTTCTTTTTCCACTTCTTTTTGCCTGTCATAAAAAAAATAATCTGAAGCACCAGCATTCCGGGCACAAAAATATATTTCAAATATAATGGAAAACTATTCCGGATTCCCCATCTTTCAATATCCCACACAGCTCCGGCAAAAACCAGAGTGGATATCCACAGCTTTCCAGTTCCCATATCTGCTTTTTCCACAATTAAATGACCATAATGCAGAAAACTTCCAATAGAAAATAAAAGGCTGTATAAAAGAAATCCCATCCAGAGGACATCAAATCTTGCCAATACATTCCCTGGAAGCTCCGCACCTGACAAAAGCGGCAAAATCGGGCAGCTTTCATATTTCAGGCGCCCCCATCCAAATACTGAAGGAAGCAGCAATTCCGTCAGAATAAGCAAAATTCCCAGGGTAAAAACGGCAAAACTTACAGTTTTCCCTGTATCTTTACTGTTTCCTACACTGTCCAATGCAAAGGGAAGCAGCCCCAATCCGGAAAATGCACATATCACATCATATCCACTTTCCAGAATTTTTCTTCCTGAGAAAGAGGAATTCCATACCATTTCCTGAAAATACTCCCATTTTCCCTGTCCCACAGCCAGGACTAACATAAGCATAACCGCTGCAAGTACCACGCCTCCTGACACTTCTCCCATTCTGCCTCGTCTCTGAATCCCCTTTTGCGTGCCCAGACTGCAAACCAGCAATGTGATCAGACATAGCCATTTTTTTCCTATACCTGTTCCCAGACTAACTGCAACAATTTCTCCCAGAAGATTCAAAAGAAACGCAGCTCCAAGAATGCAGTATATAAGAAAAAACAACGCTGCCAGCCGTCCCCACACCACACCGGCTGTTTTGCAGGGCCTGGCAAAAGCATAACGAAGACGGATGAGGAAAATCACATAAAACAGCACAGCTGCAAGGGCTGCTGCAGTCCCTGCCAGCCCACCAAGCCCCAGAGTTTTTCTGTTTCCGAAAAGGCACAATATTAATGGTGCAATAAACGCAATCACAATCTGCCTGTAGAGCTGCCGCTGGGAGATTTGATTATTTTCTGCAAATTTCATTTATTCCTGCTACCTATCCTTCCTGTTTTTATTGCGGATTTTTTGCAGTCTCACTCGCTCATTTTGTCTGGCATATGAAGGGCGCCTCCATCTCTTTTTAAACGGCACTCTCACAATTTTGCTTCCAGTCCCATTATCCGTACTTTGTTTAACAAAAGGTGTCAGGTATGGGACTCCAAAGCTGAGAAGTCCTGCCAGATGTGATACTGTCAGATATACTCCGGTCACAATTCCAAAAATTCCCAGATATCCTCCCAAAAACAAAAAGAAATATTTAAGCATCCGAAATGCCGAGGCAAATTCTTCATTTGGGATTGCAAGAGAACCAAGCGCTGTGATCGCCACAACCATGACCACGATCGGGCTTACAAGATTCGCTTCCACAGCAGCAGAGCCCACGATCAGTCCTCCCACAATTCCCATAGCATTTCCCAATGCTCCCGGAATCCGTACACCAGCTTCCCGAATCAGTTCAAAGGATAACTCCAGCAGAACAAGCTCCGCAATGCTGGAAAATGGCACGCCTTCTCTTGCCTGGGCAAAGGACAGAAGCATATTCGTAGGAAGAATCTGCGTGTGAAACCGGATCACTGCAAGATAAAGTCCCGGCAGCAACGTAGCAGCTGCCAGTGCCACATATCGTAGTATTCGAAGAAATGATGCCATTTCAAATCGGTTATACCAGTCCTCGCTGCTTTCCATAAAGCTGTGAAAAATCCCCGGCAAAATAAGCGCTGACGGAGAATTATCACAGAGAAGCACTGCTTTTCCATTTAAAATTTCCTGCGCTGCACGATCCGGTCTTTCCGTAGTCTGATACTGCGGAAAAGGGGAAAACCAGGAATCCTCCGTCAGCTGTTCCAGCATTCCGCTGTCCAGGATTCCATCAATTCGAAACTCTCTCAGCCGCTCTTTCACCTTCTCCAGAAATTCCTCCTGCACCAGATCTTCCATGTATACCATCTGGACCAGTGTATGTGATCTCTCCCCAATATAGAATTCCACTACCTTTAATCTGGTATCCCGAAGCCGCTTCCGGATCAGTGCAGAATTTATTTTCACAGAATCAGAGAAGCCTTCCCTGGAACCTCGCAGAACCTTCTCCATCTCCACTTCTGTTACCCCCATGCTTGGATAACCGACACTGGAAATTTTCATGGCCTGGTCAAATCCGTCCATAAAGAAAACCGCATTTCCGGCAAGCAGCCCTGCGAACACCTGCTCCATGTCAGTCAGCTTCTTTACATCCGCAATTCCCAGACTGTTATACTCCACAAATTCCTGCATCTCCCCAGGCGAAATCTCCCAGAAATGCCCCACCATTTTTCCAATGGCAGAGTCCTCCAGCATCATATTGGAAGTCGCTACCTCAATATAGACCATCAGACAGTCAACCTTCCGCGCATCCCCCAGCCGCATCTTCCGGATCTGAATATCTCCACAATCTGCCAGGAGTTCTCTTATATACCGTTCATTTGCTCGAATATCCTTTGAAATCATAACAATATTATCATTTTTATCCAACGCTGCTCCTCTTTTCCATTTTCAGGCAACAAAAGAAAATCCTGCCCGCAGGATTCTCCGCCTGCGGCGGGTCGCTTCGAACGACATCTTTCATTTCGCCGCAGTGCGATCCTGCCCGGTAGTTTTTTTTGTAATGGAAAATTTCAACGAAATTTCCCATTACACAAAAAAAAGACACTGGTTATCTCTCCCAGTATCTCCCATAAAAACAATTATATTCATTTTCTCTCAACTTCCCAAAAAGAGGAACGCGGGCAGGATGTGCCCGCTCCGCTCCCAGAAAACCACTCAGTTTACTCTTCTGCCCGAATCGCCTGAATAATTCCCATCCGCTGATTTTCCAGATGTTCAAAAGACAGCTCCTGTGCCGCTTTCACGTCCCGTTCCTTAATCGCCCTGGTAATTTTCTCATGCTCTTTCACCAGACGGTTTCTGGACTCATCCTCTTTCAAATATTCTACACGATATCTGTAGATCTGCTCGCGAAGATTATTCAGAACCTGCATCAGTCTTTTATTATCAGCAGCTTCATAAATCACCTCATGGAAATTCACATCTGCTTCAGCCATCTTTACCAGGTCTCCCTCCGCAGTACTGGTCTGGAAAACCTCAGCCGCCTGCTCCAGTTTCCGGATATCCGCATCTGTCATATTGGCACAGGCCTTCTCAATAGCCATATTTTCCAGAGTGATCCTGACCTCCAGAACGTCATTCAGATCCTTCTCTGTAATATTGGCAACCTGGGCTCCACGTCTCGGGATCATCACAACCAGCCCTTCCAGTTCCAGCTTACGCATGGCTTCCCGAATAGGCGTTCTGCTCACCCCAAGCTTCTCCGCAAGGGCAATCTCCATAAGTCTTTCGCCCGGCTTCAGTTCTCCCTTCAGGATTGCCTGACGCAATGTATTAAAAACAACCTCCCTAAGTGGAAGATACTCATCCATACGCACTGTAAAATCACTTGTCATTTGTATTTTCCTCCGCTAAAAAACATCTGTGGCAAAAACAGTCTTTGCAAGTCTGCTCTCCCTGAGAACAGCTGCTGCCCGATCCATTTTCTCCTTATCATCAAAAATGCCAAATACAGTAGGACCACTTCCGCTCATCATGGCCTTACGTGCTCCGTTGCTCTCCATCAGATCTTTGATTTCCTGGATCACAGGATATTTGCTGATAATTCCCGGTTCAAATACATTTCCCATTCTGGAAATCATTCCATCAAGATCACCATTTCTGACAGCTGTCACCATACCATCGATATCCGGATGAACCACAACAGGATCGTCCAGTTTCAGGTTCTCATAAGCAGTCTTGGTTGAAACATTTACTCCTGGTTTTCCCACCAGAACATAGCAGTAAGGTACTCTGGGAAGTCTGGTCAGCTTCTCCCCGATTCCCTCTGCAAGAGCAGTTCCGCGCATCACACAATAAGGAACATCAGCTCCAACCTTCACAGCACGCTTCATCAGCTCTTCCTCAGAAAGTCCCAGTCCAAACAGGCGGTTCACTCCAACAAAAGCAGCTGCCGCATCAGAGCTTCCACCAGCCATGCCGGCTGCTACCGGGATAAACTTCTCCAGATTCATGGTAAGCCCCTCTTTTATATCAAACTCATCCATTAACATTTTCGCCGCTTTATATACAAGATTCCGCTCGTCAGTAGGAACGTAAGGAATGTTCGTGGTAAGGACAATTCCCGGCTCCTTTTTTTTCTCAATTTCAAGCACGTCATACATCTGTATGGTCTGCATGATCATACGGACTTCGTGATATCCGTCATCACGTTTTCCAACCACGTCAAGTCCCAGATTTATCTTTGCAAGTGCACGTAAACGCATAATTTCCTCCGCTTGTAGCTGCCGCTCACATAAAACCTCTGGCAGGCTCTAAGAGCAGCAGTTTCTTTGTACTTTGTATACAATTTTATCAATGCTTTTATTGTAAAATATTTTTGTATTTTTTTCAATACATTTATGCGAGGAAATTTCTCATTCTATATATATCGTTACTGTCCACGCCGTAACCAGAGCATGTTTGAAAAGGTTTTCTCCAAATATATGCAGCAAACAGAAAGCAGCCTTACCCTTCCACCTTCTTCACCAACAGCAGCGGCATTCCAGGCACAACTCTGTCCTCTTCCAATTCATTAAGCTCACAGATTTCCTCCACTGTAGTATAAAATCTTTTCGCAATATCCCACATAGAATCCCCATTTTTCATCACATACACCGTGATTCCCGGCATTGCCTGGATTTTCTCCATATCAAGGGGACGCTCCTCCACTTTGCTTATGATCATCCGGTTTTCACACTGAAGCACCAGCACATTGAGACTGATCACAGCCTTCACCTCAATCTCATTGCTGTCGATCATAGACGTTGACAGCTGTTCCAGATCTGCCTGCAGAAAAAAGATACTGTCCTCGTTGATCCCGTTTGCCTCAATTATATGGGAAAAAGGGATCATTCCATCAACAGAATAGAATGGCATTTCATCATTTCCTGTAATATACAGAATTTTCATAAATACAATTCCATCAGCCTGGATTCCATTTTCTACAATTTTCGTTTTCTCAACCTTTACACGTCCCTGGCTGTGACAGATCTGCAGGATTTTCCCCTGGCTTTCCTTCAGTTCAATACGGTCAGATACGCGGCATTTGGAGTCATTCCGTACCAGGAGGCTTTCCAGACACATCTCTTTTCCCTGAGGAATGCATTCTTTCAAAGGCGAGTACACATCCAGAATCAGGTCATGCTCTTCTTCGCGGTAAAGCTTCATGTCCAGTTCCAGCACCGTGTCTACACTCATTACCCGTTCTTCCCCATCGGAATCCGGTTTTACTTCAATGCTCTGATGCATAACGGAAAAGCCAATATTTGGAATCATCTCTCCCATACAACCAGTACACTCCACTTCCGTATTAAACGGAAGCACATACTCTGCCCACTGAAGCGGATTTTCCTCATCTTCTCCCGAATACAGGACAAAAACTGACAGCTCCCCTCTTGCCTTCACCACATTATCCTCTGGACGCAGATCCATTCCACGGACATCGATGGTATACCACAAAAGCTGTTCAATGTTCGGTTTATTGGACACTAAAGTCACTTCATCCTTAATCCGCATAGTGTCCTTTTTATGTACCATAAGACTCATTAAACGGACTTTCTTCCTTTTTACTGAAATTCCCTCCTCACTGATTTCCACCGGAAGCTGAATCCCTGCCATTTCATCTACCACTGCATAAAAGGTGACAATTGCTTTTATGTTTAGTTTTCGGGAATGAATCATGTGTACGCTGAGATCCTCAATCTCCCACTTCAGGCACATTTTATCCCCACTTGCAATCCCTTCCAAGTTCAAAGTCTCATCAAAAGGCAGTTTTGCCCCCAGACTGCTCACCTTCTGGTTTTCTTCCCCCACATAGAGAATATCCACGTTCAGGTTTCCGCTGATAAATGCCTTTCCTTCGCTAAGACGCACTTCATCCATGGAAACGTCACCCTTGTTCTGGATCAGTCGGCCCACATCCGGCTTTGCATCTGGTACATTATAATCTGTATCAAACGTTACCTGGCTGGCTGCACGGCTTTTTATCTGAAGCATCTGCACACTTTCTTTTCTTAATTCCACGATTTTCCACTCCTTTTTTCACCAGACTGCTATATTGCATCATTTTCGCTTTTTTCAGTAAAGCGTTCAAAAATCACAGGTTCTTTTCGGTATTCCGTCTTCACCACGATGTAAGGATAGGAAGGCGGACTGATCGTTATTTTCTCGTCTGATGGCCCCAGCAGCATTGTCCGGAAAAAAACAGCCTGGGAAGTCCACCCCAGTTCTTCCACGGAAATACTGTAACCTCCGCTCATTTGCTCCCCGTATCCTTTTACAAGAAACAGGTCTTTTTCACATTGATAGGTCAGCTGAAATTCATTCTTCTTTTTCTCCTGTATCAGGGCAGCCAGTTCTGCCGGTATCTCTTCATTTTTTACAATGGAATACTCCAGAGGCTTCCGCGGCTCTTCCTCAATGCGGATAAAATTGCATCCACTGATCAAAAGCAGTGACCACAAAATTACTCCCAGAAGAACTGCTTTTGTTTTTTTCATTCTGCCACCTCAGATGTCTCGTTGCTGTTCATCTGATGCTCAGCCTTTAAACACAGCAAACAGCAATCTCCATTTATTTTATTGTATGAGGAATAAAAAAGATTTATTGCAAGAATTTTTCAAATTACATATAATAGACATAAACAATATGCCAAAACATGCTTCCTACGCATGAGGCACAGATCAAAGAAAGGAAAATCATATGATTCGTTTTATTTTATGCGTGATCGTAGTGGTTGGATTCCTGATTTTATCCATTCCCATTCTCTTTGTAGAATGGATCATCGGCAAATTCAATCCTATGGCAAAGGAAATCAGCTCTCTTCGGATCGTTCAGGCAGTATTTCGTTTTATCCTGTGGATATCCGGTGTGAAGCTGACTGTTATCGGAGAGGAAAATGTACCAACTGATGTGCCGGTTCTTTATATCGGAAATCACAGAAGCTTTTTTGATGTACCGATCACTTATCCACGCTGCCCCATCCGTACCGGCTATATCGCAAAAAAAGAGATGGAAAAGGTTCCTCTGCTTTCTACCTGGATGAAACGTCTTCACTGCCTGTTTCTTGACCGTAATGACCTGAAGCAGGGACTGAAAACCATTCTCACTGCTATTGAGAAAGTGAAATCCGGCATTTCCATCTGCATTTTCCCAGAGGGTACACGAAACAAAAATGAAGATGAACTGGACATGCTTCCATTCCATGAGGGCAGCTTCAAAATTGCCGCAAAGACAAACTGTCCGATCATCCCGATGGCGATCAGCGGCTCCGCTGATATCTGGGAAAACCATTTTCCAAGAGTTAAGAAAACCCACGTTATCCTGGAATATGGCAAACCAATCTACATAGACCAGCTGGAAAAAGAGGACAAAAAACATCTGGGTGCTTATACACAGAATATCATTCATGAAATGCTGGTAAAAAATAAAGCGCAGTTATAATGCGTCAGCTTCCAACTGGCAGGACAGACCTTTACATAAAGAATTTAAGGCTGTCCTGCTTTTTTCATTTTCAACGGGTTTAAAAGCATGAATTTCTAATATTTCAGTTTTTTCTTCTCCTTACTTCCTTCGGCGATTCCCCATAAGCCTCCTTGAATTTTCGCAAAAAACCTTTGTAATTGGTAATCCCGTTTTTATCCAGAAGAAATGTTATATTTTTATCTGTCTCCAGAAGATCTGTGTGGAAATACTCCATGCGGATCTGATTTACATAAGCCAGGAAGGTCTGTCCTGTATATTTGCGAAAAAGGCGACAGAAATGCTCTGGTGTAATGGACAAAAGCCCTGCAGCATCGGCAAGGGAAATTCTTTCCCCATAATGTTCCCGGACAAATTCCATGCATAACTTCATCCGCTCCAAGTCTCGCAGAGTGCCGTGAGCGGTTTCTGTATCTTCCTCACTCCTGATTCCTTCTGTATAAAGAAAATAAAGTAAACGGTAAACAGCTGAAAGCACCAGAAGATGATAGCCTTCTTTTTTTTCTTCATAAAAGCCTGCAATTTTCCGAAATACGTCTCTCAACTGATCATACAGATCATCAGCCCGATTTGTAGACTTTCGATTCTCCCTCATCTCAACAAGTCCCTTTCCCTGCACATTCTCCAGTTGTTCTCCCTGAACACATGCGTCAGCTGATTTCGACCTTATAAACTCCTGAAATTTCAGTCCCTCCCACTTTGCAGAAATTCTTTCCAGATGAACCGGCGGGATCTGTAAAAGATAATACCTGGCATCCTCATGCGTGTGGGTATAATGGATATCATTGGAATTTACCAGAAAAATATCCCCTTTTTTCAACTCATAACTCACATCATTAATAGATGCTGTAATCTCACCGCCAAGCACATAAATAATTTCCAAATGCTCATGCCAGTGCGCCGGTAACAATTCATCCCAGGTATTTACATATGTAAAATGAATTTTCCCCAAATGATCATCCAGCACGTTTTCATATTCTGCTCTCATAGTATGCCTCATCTTCTTTTTTCACTCAAATTTCCCGACTTCCATAATACGCAACACTTATGCTGCAGGTTTAAAATCAAAATACAACATTTATGCTACAAGTTCAAAATCAAAATATACCATTTATTCTTTATGATAATATATAATATTTCATCTATAATATCAAGAAAGACCTATAAAAGAAGCAATAAACCATCTAGTACACCACCGCTTTTTCCAGTACAATAGCAATATCAAGGCAACTACACGAAAAAAACTTTCTAATTATAAATTTATCTACAGGAGGTCATCCCACAATGAACAAATGGACCAGAGTTAAATTCCAGCCAAACCTTCCCCTTAAGGAAAGCGGCCGTGTTACCGCAAGCAAAGAACATATCCTTCTTTCCAAAGAAGCCGCCAAAGAAGGTATGGTTCTTTTAAAAAATGAGAAAAACCTGCTTCCTCTTGCTGAGGGCACACGCATCGCCCTTTTCGGCAAAGGCAGCTTCGACTATGTAAAAGGCGGCGGCGGAAGCGGTGATGTTATGGTTTCTTATGTACACAACCTTTACGACGGGCTGAAAATGCAGGAAGGCGCCGTTCAGATCTATGAGCCATTATCCGCATTTTACCGCACCGATATCCAGCACCAGTATGAAAAGGGTGCCGCACCAGGAATGACAGTAGAGCCAGAGCTTTCCCCGGAACTTGCTGACGGTGCAAAAGCATTTGCTGACGTTGCAGTTGTTGTGATCAGCCGTTTCTCCGGCGAAGGCTGGGATCGTTCCAGCATTGAATGCAACAACGAATTTAATCCATGGGATACGGAAACCACCATGCCGAAAATTTCCGGCGAAATTTTCCCGGATGGCGACTTCTATCTCACTGCCCGTGAGAAAGAAATGCTTTCCATGGTAAAAGAGCGCTTCGATGATATCGTGGTAGTTCTCAACATCGGCGGAATCATGGATCTTTCCTGGGTAAAAAATGACGACCGGATTTCCTCCGCTCTTCTTGGATGGCAGGGAGGCATGGAAGGCGGACTTGCCATGGCGGAGCTTCTCACCGGCAAAGGAAATCCTTCCGGTAAGCTGGCTGACACTTTTGCCGCAGACGTAAATGATTATCCATCCACTGCCAACTTCCATGAGTCTTTTGATTATGTAAACTATACGGAAGATATTTATGTAGGCTACCGCTATTTTGAAACTCTTCCAGGGGCACAAAAAAAAGTAATCTATCCATTTGGATATGGACTTTCCTACACCACCTTTGGCCTGGACACCATCGCTATGTGGGAAACAGAGAATCAGATTTTTGCTGAAGTTCAGGTGACCAACACCGGTAACCTGGCTGGAAAAGAAGTTGTCCAGATTTATTTCGAAGCTCCACAGGGACTTCTGAAGAAACCAGCCCGCCAGCTTGCCGCTTTTGCAAAAACCCGTCTTCTTCAGCCAGGCGAGACACAGCAGATCCGCCTTTCCTTTGCAAAGGCTGACATGGCTTCCTACGATGACCTTGGAAAAATCAAGAAATCCGCATATATTCTGGAAAAAGGTACTTATAAGTTCTATATTGGAACTTCTGTGCGCGACACCAAGGAGAGCATCCTGACAATGGAACTGGCTGAAAATGTAATCACAAAGCAGCTGACAGCTCATCTTGTTCCAACCAGCCTGAAAGAGCGTATGCTCTCTGACGGCAGTTTTGAGGAGCTTCCACAGTCTGCATGCAATGACATGAACGAATGCGTATTTGAGAAAATGGAGCCGGGCACTGAGGAAGGTATTACCCCTGCAGTCCGCTGCTGTGCACGTGGCACACTTTTCGACAACTTTGGCAGAAAGCAGTTTATTGATGTAGCAGAAGGCAGGCTTTCCCTGGATGATTTTATGGCACAGTTAAGCGATGACGATCTGATTCATCTTCTTGGAGGACAGCCAAACGTAGGTGTTTCCAATACCTTCGGTTTTGGAAATCTTCCGGATTACGGCGTTCCATCCATTATGACAGCAGACGGTCCAGCCGGACTTCGTATCAGCGGGGAATGCAGCATGAACACAACAGCATGGCCTTGCGCGACACTTCTTGCATGCACCTGGAACCCGGCTCTTGTTCAGCAGGTTGGACAGGCTGGTGCCGAAGAAGTGAAGGAGAACAATCTTGCTGTATGGCTTACCCCAGCAGTAAATATCCACAGAAATCCTCTTTGCGGAAGAAACTTCGAGTACTATTCCGAGGATCCGCTGATTGCCGGAAAGATGGGCGCAGCTATGGTAAAAGGTATCCAGTCCCAGCACATTGCAGCTTCTGTGAAGCATTTCGCAGCAAATAACAAAGAGACCAACAGAAAGCACAGCGATTCCCGTGTTTCCGAGCGTGCACTTCGTGAGATCTATCTGAAAGGTTTCGAGATCATTGTAAAAGAGGCACAGCCATGGACCATCATGTCCTCCTACAATGCAATCAATGGTCACCGCGCTTCTGAGAATCGCGAGCTTCTGGAAGATGTTCTCCGCGGCGAGTGGGGCTTCAAGGGCATGGTTACAACTGACTGGTGGACAAGAGCTGAACATTACAAAGAAATCAAGGCCGGAAATGACGTAAAAATGGGAACCGGTTTCCCCGAGCGTGTGAAAAAGGCCATGGAAATGGGACAGCTTGGCCGCCCGGAATTAGAGCACTGTGCAAGACGGGTGCTGGAGCTGATTCTGAAGATTGACTAATAAAGTGTAATCTCATATTTCACAATAATAAATTTTTGCAACTTATAATTAATTGCAGTTGGCCAATTTGCAAGCGAAGGATACTTCTTATCCGCAGACAGGAAAGTGGACGCGAGCACAAGTAAAACAATTGAATTTTAGTTATAAAGAAACCCATGGCAATTTTATTTCTGTTGCCATGGGCTTCTTATTTAGGCTCTGGAGCGTGTTTGAAAATACAATCCGAATTATTAGTATTATATTTTATTTTCTCTCTGACAGATACATGTGCAGCCAGGGCACCGGCGATGTAATCTTATGAAAATTTTCTCTTGCAATTTCCCTCTTTTCCCCATTCTCCCCAAGAATCAACAGGCGATCTGCCATTGCCAGAGAATCCGATAAATTCAAAGATAAGATCACCACCGAAATCCCCTTATCCAGGAACTTTTCCAACATACTCCAGATAAACATCCTGTGAGCAAGGTCAGCGCCGCAGAAAGGCTGAATACAAAACAGAATCTCCGGTTTCTGCAAAAGTACTCTTGTATACACCAGCTGATACTTCTGCTTTTCACTCAGTTCCTCCACCGGCATTTCAAAAACGTCTGACCCTAATATGGGACTGTATTCATTCCGAATACTTTTCTGAAGACGTTTGTTGTGCCAGATTGAAGGAACTTTCTCTGTCAGACAAATACAGAGATTATTCATATAATCCAGTTCGGGAAAAATCATGGTTTTTGTAGTACGTTCCTGGATTACTGCAATCCTGCAATTTCCCGGAATCTCTGTCTGCTTCCCATTCAACAGGAGTTCTCCACTTTCCGGTAAAATATCTCCGGTCAGAATCTTCCGCAGCTCCTCCATTCCCCTGGCATCCATAATCTGTACGGCCAGGCATTCTCCTTTATGCACATCAAAGGAAAAATTGCAGGCAGCATCCTCTCCGTAGCCCTTCCACTGAAAAACAACCGGTGCAGCCTGCTTCCCTTCCCTTTTTTCCGTATGATAACGGACCATGTCGTTATATTCCGTCATGTAAGTTACGGACGGATCATTGAACAGCTCCTCTCTTTCCAGAATCTTCTGGATTCTTCCATTGGTAAACAGCGCACATCTGTCACAGATACTGGAAATCTCCTCCAGATGAGAACAGATATAAAGAAAAGAAAACCCTTTTTCCACATAATGACGGATAATTCCATGAAGCTTTTTCAACTCATCATCACTGACAAGAGCTCCAACTTCATCCAGCACGATCAGATGATATCCCATAATCACAGCCCGGAGCAATTCTACAATGATCCGTTCAAAAGTGGAAAGCTTCTCCACATCTTTATTAAGTGGAATGTCCATTCCGATATCTTCAAAAAAGGGCTTCATCTGCCGGTTCAGGATCTT
This sequence comes from Ruminococcus sp. Marseille-P328, assembly GCF_964249465.1. NCBI lineage: Bacteria > Bacillati > Bacillota > Clostridia > Eubacteriales > Oscillospiraceae > Ruminococcus > Ruminococcus sp. Marseille-P328. The sequence goes on from NZ_CAXUBQ010000003.1 coordinate 176,286, forward strand.
TGTGCGGATCACCCACTGGCGAAAGCCCGGGCGCAGTACAAAAATATTATCTGCAATATTTAAATTCCCTGCCAAAGAACTTTTCTCCTGGATAATGCTGATCCGGTTTGCAGCCTTATAATGTTCTTTCCAGGTATTTACCTTTTCCCCACCGTAATAAATGTAACCGTCATAGAGGGGAAGATTCCGCTCCAGAAGTTTCAGAAGAGCTGTTTTCCCATGACTGTTAACAGGCAGAAATCCCATAACCTCCCCCTGAAAGATCTGAAGGTTGAAGTCCTTCAGCTTCACAACCTCATCCTCTTTATACGTCACACGCTCCATTCTGAGAACTTCATTTCTCATACCAGCACACTCCTGTTTTTCACCTGTCTGTCGTCAGTAAGTATAGGGATGGTGATCTCCACATCTGTCCCTTCTCCTGGTACAGAATAAACGTGCATTCCATATTCATCCCCAAAGATCAAATGGATTCTGTTATTCACATTCACCAGAGCGATTCCGCCTTGTTTTTCTTCATTGTCGTGAAAAGCCTTGGTTGACTTGCCCAGTTTCTGGTTCAGCTTTGCTAAGGTCAGCTCGTCCATTCCCACCCCATCGTCTGAAATACGGATGAGCAGGCGATTCTTTGTACACTGAAAACGGATGTAGAGATTTCCACCTCCAACCTTCAGCTCCACGCCATGAATAATGCTGTTTTCCAGAATCGGCTGCAACGTCAGTTTGGGAATTCTGCAATTCATGATCTTTTCATACTCTGCAATATCATAATCAATATGAAGCTGCAGCCGGTCCCCGAAACGATATTTCTGAATTCCGAAATAAGTCTCACAGTTATCCAGTTCTTCCTCCACAGAAACCAGATTCTCCACCTTGGTAATGGTGTAACGGAAAAATCTTGCCAGGGCTTCTGTCATATCTGCAATGCTGTCCAGACCTGCAATAATGGCTTCTCCACGGATGCTTTCCAGTGTATTGTAAAGGAAGTGGGGATTGATCTGATTCTGCAAAGCCAGGTACTGGGCCTGTCTTTTGTTCAGATCCATATATTGGGGAGAACGCACAATGCGGTCTACCATTTTCATCTGCTTCTGGAGGCTTGGAGTCAGGTTCAAGAGCTCCATATCTTCTTTTTCTGAAAAAATATAACCCTCCAGAAAACGATCCATCATTTTTTCACAGCGCATGTAAGGACGGTGGATCCAGAGCCAGAATACAGTTGGAAACAAAATTACAAATATTGTTATAATTATGGCTATCCACCAGGGTGTTTCTCCTTTATATGCCAATAACAGCTGAATTACCGCCAGAATAATAAAACTCCCGAAGACTACCGTTCCCAGGACAAGCGCACGGTTGGATATGTATTTCAGTTTTTCTTTATATTTCATTTTTGATTTATCCATACAATTTTCTATATGTAGAGGGTTTCACCCCTGCCGCTTTCTCAAAGGTATGTGTGAAATGTTTCGGGTCGTTATATCCTACCCTCTTGCAGATTTCTGTTACTGGAAGATTGGATTCCCGAAGGAGTAGCTTGGCCTGTTCCATTCTCACGTTGATCAGATATTTTGCAAAACCTTCTCCTTCTGTCTTCTTGAATAAGACACTGAAATAAGCAGTGCTAAGTCCCACCATCTCGCTGACTTCCTCTAAGGTCAGAGGATCACTGAAATGGTTCTGGATATATTCCTTTGCCTTGCGAACCGGGCGAATGGTATCATTTTCATAACGTTCAGCCTGCTCCTGGATATATTTTTGCTGGAAATCCCTAAGACATGAAAAAATTTCCTCTATTTTTCCACATTTATCACACTGTTTACGGAATTCCTCCACTGTAGCAGTGCGCTCTGGAATCCGAATACTTGCTGCAAAAATATCAGCTGCTGCATACACCAGTTCGAAAATCTCGCTGCCCCGGATTTCTTTCGCCTTATTTACCGTATCCTGCAAATCATCTACTGCTTCTGCTGCATTCTGAATGCTGGAGATTTCTACAGCATGAGTAATATCACGAAGATACTTTTTCAGCAGCTCACTCTCCTGAATTTCTGAAGCTTTTCCCATACAGTCGAGAACCCGTCCATCCCCTTTTACCAGTCTTTCCTGGATCAGTTTTCGGGCTTCCTGCATAGAGTCTGCCAAATGCTCTGCCTCTTTGTATACTGCTCCAACTGCCATGGAAAAGCTTACATGCTGAAACATATTTTTCTGGATTTCCATCTGGGTAAGGCTGCTCTTCATGCTCCGGCGGATGGATTCCTTCTCACTTTCCGGGTAGTTAAGAATGCCGTAGCAGTAATCATCACGAATCAGAAGAATTAATTCGCGGCTGTCTTTTTTCAGATTTCGTTCCAGGACCTCACGTACTTTTTCCATAAGGATCTCACTGGAAGTGGAGCTGATCTCTCGTGCGCCAGCCAGACCTGTTGTTCCATCCATCCTGCCGCCAGAAATAATCTTTCTTCCATAATCCACTTTTACGCAAAACGCCTGGTACACTCCCTGTCTTGCTTTCAGATGATAAATGCTCGTCAGTGTGTCCTGTGAAACCGGCATATCCGGCTGATCCAGCAGCCTGTCGATCAGATTTGCCCGTAAATGGTCATCATCCCTTTTCGCCTTATTTACAAGCTCCTGATGATTCAGTTCCGACTCCTTGCGCTCCCCGATCTTTTTCTGCAATTTCTGCAGGGTAGCAGTCAGTTCCCCCTTGTTTACCGGCTTCAGAAGATAATGTCCCACACCGTAACTGATAGCCTGCTGTGCATACTCGAAATGGGCGTAACCGCTGATTATGATTACTTCCAGAGCGGAATCCAGCTCCTTCACCCTTTTTACCAGCTCCAGGCCACTGCAGCCTGGCATGCGGATATCTGTGATCAGAATATCCGGCTGTGTCTGCCGTACCATTTCGCAGGCTTCTTCTCCGTTGTGGGCGACTCCCACCACCTTCATTCCCATAGAATCCCAGTCGATCAGTGCCTGGATCAGCTGGCAGATCCGCACCTCATCATCTGCAATTACTACCTTTAAAATCTCCATGTTCTCCGTCCCCATTACATAATTACTGTGAAGAAATTTCCCCATTTTTTTTAGAAACTCTCTCCACTTTTTCTTACTTCTAATGATAATCCATTTCAGCATTTTAAGCAAGAAAACCGCCGGAAAAACCGACGGTTTCTTGCTCCTTATAATTACTGTCCCAGCCGTCATCATATCCATGACGTTCCATGAACAATATTCCTTTTATTTCAGATTATTTATCAGAATCCTTTGTGATCACAGATACACCTGTATCTGTAACTTCTCCGCCGAGCTCCTCGCCGTTGATTGCTTTTACAGCTGCTTTTACGCCTTCAGATCCCATAACATCCGGGTTCTGAGCCATTGTGCAAAGAAGATATCCGTCGTCGATCAGGTTCAGGATCGCGTCAGATTTATCAAAACCAACACCGATGATGTCAGCGTTTCCAGCTGCTTTGATGGCATTTCCGGCACCAGTTGTGGAACCTTCGTTACATCCAAAGATACCAACAACGCCCTGTGTAATGTAGTTCTCTGCGATACTCTGGGATTTTGCAGCATCACCTTCGCCGTACTGGGTTTCCATGATTTCGAAGTCTGTGCCGTCAAATGCTGCGCGGAAGCCTTCCTCACGGTTTACGCAGGAATCAGTAGCTGCGTTTACATTAATGACACCGATTTTTCCGGATGTAATACCAGCATCCTCAAGAGCCTTCTTCATCTCTTCTCCTGCTGTTGTTCCAGCTGCTTTGTTGTCTGTGGAGAAAGTAGCTTCTGCCTCGACATTTGCAGGGGAGTCAACATATACGATCTTAATTCCCTGGTCTTTTGCTTCCTGAAGTGCGGAAGAAATAGCGTCTGGTCCATTTGCAGCAACCATGATCGCGTCATAGCCACCTGCTACTGCGTTGTTTACACACTCGATCTGCTGGGCATCATCCTTTGTGTTCGGGGACATGAAGTCAACTGTTACACCAAGCTCTTTAGCCTCTTCCTGAGCACCTTCGTTCAGGGTGATCCAGTGCTGATCAATAGAATCCATTGTAATCAGCGCAATTTTCTCTTCGCCTGTAGCCTTAACATCATCTGATGCATAAACAGTAGCTGCTCCAAGGGAAGCGATCATAGATACTGCACATACCATAGCTAAAAGTTTTCTTTTCATTGTAAAAATCCTCCTAAAAATTATTTTTTATAACTACCCGCCTTCTCCATTTGCGGTTTAGTTTCATGAAATTATTTTGCATTTCCCATATTCAGTTGTCGATTTCATTTTCCTGTGAAAAATACTGTTTTCTTGCGGTTATTTTTTTCTGTGTTTGCCAAACTGTCCGTTTCTTACAACTACATCCAGCAATACGGCTGCAACTACGATCACGCCGATTACAACTCGCTGGATACCAACCTGTGCACCGATCATGTTCAGACCATTTTCCAGTGTCTGCCAGACAGCTGCACCTGCGAAGGTTCCAAGAAGGATTCCAGTTCCTCCAAGTGGGGAAACGCCACCGATTACGCCGGCTGCTACGCCGTACATCTCGTACATGTTTCCAGCTTCCATATTTCCCATACCAGCCTGTGCGCAAAGGATAAGTCCAACTACACAGGAGCATACGGAGCTTACCAGATAAGTCTTTACTGTGGTGGAAACTACGTTTACACCAGAAAGCTTTGCTGCGTCCACATTAGAACCGATTGCGTAAATATGACGGCCTGTACGTGTCTTGGATAAGATAAAGAAAAATATAACAAAAATAACAAGTGCGATCCAGAATGTGTTATAAATGCCAAGTGTTTTACCGTAATAAAAACAATTTTGGAATGCATCAGCCGTTTCTTTTCCAACACCTGTTGCAATGGCATCTGTGTTTCTGTTTCCGTTTACCATGTAGGCAATTCCTCGTGCTACGAACATGGTTCCAAGCGTTGCAATAAATGGAGGAAGTTTAAACTTTCCAACCAGATATCCGTTTACTACACCAACTACCAGACAGGCAATAAGTGCGATCACAATTGCAAGGAATGGTGCCATTCCTGTTGTCATTAAGGTGGCTGCGATCATGGCGCTCATTCCGACCATGGATCCGATTGACAGGTCAATGTTTCCAGTGATCAGTACGTAACTTTGTGCAATACCGATCAGCAGGTACTTGGACATGGAACGCAGCAGGTTCAACATATTCTGTCCTGAAAAAACCGCCGGGTTAATGATACCAAATGCGATATAAATAATGATCAGCCCCACAAATGCGGTAAGTGCTGCCCCCATTCCCCTGATTCCCAATAATTTCTTTAAGGGGCGTTGCTGTTTACTATTCATTTTTACTTCCTCCCTCAGTTTCCTTAATACTCTTGTTTTCAAAGGATGTTGCCATTGTAAGGATCTCGTCCTGGGTGGCTTCCCTTGCTGAAACCTCACCGGTGATACGTCCGTCACACATTACGATGATACGGTCTGCAATTCCCATGACCTCCGGCATTTCAGAGGATACAAACATAACTGCAATTCCCTGTTTTTTCAGCTCATTCATCAGATTGTAAATTTCTACCTTTGCACCAACATCAATTCCTCTTGTTGGCTCATCGAAGATAACAACCCGTGAATCTCTTGCAAGCCATTTTCCAACAACTACTTTCTGCTGGTTTCCACCAGAAAGATTGCCAGAATCAATTTCTACGTTCGGTGTTTTGATCCGGAGATCCTTCACTGCTTTTTCGCAAAGAGCATCTTCTTTTCCTGAGTTTATCACACCTATCTTATTGCATACAAGGTCAAGATTTGGCAGTGCCAGGTTCTGGCGAATACTCAGTTTCGTACACAGACCGTCTTTTTTACGATCCTCAGGAGCAAGTACAACACCGTTTCGGATAGCATCCATTGGACAGTTGACTTCAATTTTTTTACCATCCACATAAAACTCTCCGCTGTCTTTCGGATCAACACCGAAGATGGCTCTTGTAGTCTCCGTTCTTCCGGCTCCCATCAGTCCCGCAAATCCTACAATCTCACCTTCATATAAAGAGAAGTTGATATCGCGGACCATTTTTCCAGCATTAAGATTTTTCACTTCAAAAACCTTCTTGCCTTTCCTACATTCCACTCTCGGGAATTTTTCTTTGATTTCACGGCCTACCATATTTTTGATAATGTAGTCCATGTCCATATCTTTGAAATTACCGTCTGTTATGTATTGTCCATCTCGCATGATGGTAACTCTGTCCACGATATGAGACAGTTCTTCCAGTCTGTGTGAAATATATACGATTCCTCTTCCTTCGTCCCTCAGCTTTCGGATGATACGGAAAAGATCATCAATTTCTTTTGCTGTCAGAGAGGATGTAGGCTCGTCCATGATCAGGATCCTTGCATTGATGGAAAGTGCTTTTGCAATTTCAACCATCTGCTGTTTAGATACTGGCAGATCTCCTACGATCTGATCCGGACTGATGTCGATTCGAAGATCGTCCAGAACCTTCTTGGCTTCTTTCCGCATCTTCGCATTATTTAAGGATAAACCACCTTTTACTTCTCTTCCAAGGAACATGTTTTCCGTTACTGTTAAGTGCCTGCACATGTTCAATTCCTGATGGATAATGGCTACTCCTGCTTCCTGGGCCTGCTTTGGTGTCAGGTCGTCATAGGATTTTCCGAAGATTTCCATCGTTCCTTCATCTCTGGTATATACACCGCTGAGGATTTTCATCAGGGTTGATTTTCCGGCTCCATTTTCCCCAAGCAGCGCCATGACTTCTCCAGAACGCAACTCAAACTTTACATGATCCAGGGCCTTTACACCCGGGAAGCTTTTGCTGATATTGTTCATGGAGACAATGACCTCATTCATTCCATTCCCTCCTCATTTATTTGTTTTTGCTTTCCTTTGTTGATATTATCTTAACTCATACGATGGGGTTGGGATAGAGGGGGAGAGTTTGGGTTTATGGGGGTTTTTTTAATGTATGAAGTGTATGTGTGTAAAAAACAGGATCCTGTTTTCATGCAGGATCCTGTTTTTTGTGAATATGAATATGTGTAATACCTCCGATTATTTTCGGATGGAATCAACCAGTTTTCGTGCTTCTGCTGTCAGGTCTCTGATCTTGTCAAATTCTCCGTTTTTTACAAGCTCTCCTTTTACCATCCAGCTTCCGCCGCAGCATATAATTTTGTCAAAGGAAAGATAATTTTCCAGATTTTTTGCATTGATACCGCCAGTGGGCATAAACTTAATTCCCACATAAGGTGCAGCCATAGCCTTGAGCATGGCAACTCCGCCTGCCGGTTCTGCCGGGAAGAATTTCACCACCTTAAGGCCTCTTTTTACTGCCTGTGCGACCTCAGACGGTGTGATGCATCCCGGAAAAACAGGAATTTCTTTTTCCAGACAGTAATCTACGATCTCCGGATCAAATCCAGGGCTTACAATAAACTTCGCACCGGCTGCAACAGCTGCATCTACCTGTTCTCTGGTAAGAACGGTTCCTGCTCCTACAAGCATCTCCGGAAACTGTTCTGTCATCAGACGGATTGATTCTTCTGCTGCCTCTGTACGAAATGTAACTTCTGCACATGAAAGACCACCTTCAACAAGCGCCTTTGCAAGGGGTACTGCATCTTTTGTATCTTCCAGCACAACTACCGGAACAACACCAAGCTTCTGAAACTTCTCTGCTATATCCATCATTTGAATTTCCTTTCGTTATCTTTTTATATCAAAATTCATTTCCATCACATGTCTGATCAGGGAAACATCATCTGTAATATTTCCGTCACCATGAATGGTATGCTTCACTGCACTGGCTGCAACACCAAAGTTCACAATATCCTCCGGTGTATATTCATTCATCAGTGCATAAATAATACCGCTTACAAATGCATCTCCACCTCCAACACGGTCAAGAATATGGAAGGTAAGCCGTTTGCTTTCATAAATCTTTCCGTTTAACCAGAGATAAGCCATAAGGCTGTTCTCACTGCAGCTGTGTGCAAAACGCACATGTCTTGCAATGCATTTGATATTCGGATATCTCTCTGCAAAGGCCCTGAAGACTTTTTCCTGCTGTTCACAATCTGGCTGGAAGGGAACACCATCCTTTACATCACCTGCTGTATGATCTTCTTCATTTTTCCAGATATGGTAAGGCTCGATTCCAAAGAGAACATCTACATATGGAAGGCAGAGGGTACAGAAATCTCTTGCTTCCTCCCAGCTCCACAATGTACTTCTGAAATTTCCGTCAAAGCTGACGGTCATGCCATTTTCCTTTGCTGTTTTCAGGCAGGTCAGAATCAGTTCACTGCAGCTTTTTCCAAGTGCCGGAGTGATTCCGCTCAGATGAAGCCAGGTGTATCCTTCCAGAAGTTTCTTCACATCTGTTTTGCTGAAATCATACTCTGAAAAAGCACTGTGTTTTCTGTCATAAACGACTTTACTCGGGCGGATTCCATAACCTGTCTCCAGATAATAGGTTCCAAGGCGATGTGTCGGTGTCTCTTCCTCTGTTGAATAAATTACGCTGTCACAATTCACATCGTTGCTTCGCATCATGCGAACAGCACTTTTTCCAAGACTGTTTCCCGGAACTACTGTAAAGAATGATGCATCTACGCCAAGATTTGCAAGGGAGAGGGCCACATTGGCCTCGCTTCCCCCATATCTTGCCTCAAAAGATGTTGCTGTTCTGATTTTTTCATAATCCGGCGGAGTCAGTCGAAGCATGATCTCGCCAATGGTAATAAATTTATGCTTCATAATTAATACTCCAGATAGGCTCCCTTCATCGGACTTGCAGCATGCTGGCTGAAAAGTCTCAGGACACCTTTTTTGTATTTCATTTCACGTGGTTTCCAATTTTTACGTCTTTCTGCAAGAATCTGGTCAATTTCCTCCATAGACTTGCGTTCTCCTGCGATTCCGATGATGTTCAGTTTTCTTTCCATAACATCGATTTCGATAAGGTCGCCTTCTTCCACAAGAGCGATCGGGCCGCCATCAACAGCCTCCGGGCTGCAGTGTCCGATAACCGGGCCGGTAGATGCTCCTGAGAAACGTCCGTCTGTGATCAGAGCAATGCTCTTTCCAAGTTCCTTATCACTGCTGATTGCCTCAGAAGTGTAGAACATTTCCGGCATTCCGCTTCCCTTCGGTCCCTCGTAACGGATGAAGACTGCGTCACCCTTCTGAACCTTATGCTTCAGGACTGCATCCAGACATTCTTCTTCACTGTCAAATGGCCTTGCACGAAGAACTGATTTAAACATTTCCTTCGGGCATGCAGTGTGTTTGATCACGGCACCTTCCGGAGCAAGGTTTCCACGAAGGACTGCGATACTTCCATCTGTTCCGATTGCTTTGTCATATGGACGGATGATGTCTTCCTTCGTAACATTTACATGGTAACGTTTGTTAAACTCTTGAAGCCATTTATCACATTTTTCATAGAATCCGTTGTTCTTCAGTTCTTCCAGGTTTTCTCCTAATGTCTTTCCTGTAACAGTCATGACATCCAGGTGAAGATGCTCTTTGATCTCTTCCATGATTGCCGGTACACCACCTGCATAATAGAAGCACTCTGCAGGCCAGCGACCTGCCGGACGTACATCCAGAAGATATCTTGCATTTCTGTGCAGCTTGTCAAATGTATCACCAGTGATCTCAATGCCAAATTCATGAGCGATTGCCGGAATATGAAGCAGGCAGTTTGTGCTTCCTGAAATTGCAGCATGTACAAGGATTGCATTCTCAAAGCTGTCCATAGTTACGATGTCAGAAGGACGCATGTTTTCCATCTGAGCAATTCTCACTGCCTGTCTTCCAGCTTCTCTCGCAAAGTCAAGAAGGTCAGGGCTTGTTGCAGGCATCAGGGCTGTGCCTGGAAGTGCAAGTCCAAGTGCCTCTGCCATGATCTGCATGGTAGATGCAGTTCCGATAAAGGAACATGCTCCACAGCTTGGGCATGCATTGCATTTTGCCCAGTCAAGCTTCTCTTCATCAATTTCGCCACGCTCATATTTTGCGCTGTACATTCCAAGCTGCTCCAGTGTCAGCATTTCCGGTCCGGCATTCATGGTTCCACCTGGAACAAATACGGAAGGAATGTTTACTCTGGCAAGTCCCATCAGATTTCCCGGAACACCTTTGTCACAGCTTGAAAGGTATACACCTGCATCAAAAGGAGTCGCATTTGCATGAATCTCGATCATATTGGCGATCATCTCACGGCTGGCCAGACTGTAGTTGATTCCATCTGTTCCCTGGCTTTCACCGTCGCAGATATCGGTACAGTTATAACGTGCTCCGAAGCCGCCTTCTTCTGCAATTCCTTTGCGGACTTCTTCTACAAGGATATTCAGATGTCCGCTTCCCGGATGGCTGTCACCATAGGTGCTTTCAACCATAACCTGGACTTTTCCAAGATCTTCTTTTGTCCAGCCTGTTCCAATGCGCAGCGGATCAAGCTCCGGTGCAAGTTTTCTCATTTCCTGACTTTTTAACTGCATGATTTTTTCCTCCATTTTTTATTCTCTGATAAGCTTTAAACTTTCCAGTGTTTTCCTGAGTTTCTCTTCGTCCTCTTCTTCTGCTCCAAGTTCTACATCATCAAATGTGGGAAGACTGAACACCCCCAGCATTGATTTCGCATCTACAATATATCTTCCACAGATCAGATCTACATTTTTCTCACATCCTGATGCAGCCTGCACCAGATGCTTGGCATCACACATATCTCTTAAATAAACCGGTATCTTTATCATTGCGTCCTGCCTCCTATGCAAAGATTGAAACAATAAAGCTTACAATAAGTGCCGTAACACCGATCAGTGTCTCCATGATCGTCCAGGATTTCAGGGTTGTCTTTTCGTCGATCTCAAGGAATGAGGTTACCAGCCAGAAGCCTGCATCATTCACATGGCTCAGTGCAGTTGCGCCGCCACAGATTGCACAGCACATAGCAGCTCTGTAAAGCATGCTGGTACCCATTACAGCCGGCATGGTTGCCATAATTCCGGATGCCATTGTCATCGCTACAATGGAACTTCCTACAGAAGCTCTGACCAGAAGTGCAATGAGAAATGCGATCAGGATCAATGGAAGCCCACTCTTCTCCAGCACCGGTCCGATAATATTTCCAAGGCCGGAATCCTGAAGCATCCATCGGATCACTCCACCGCTGGCAATGACCAGAAGAATCATACCTACCGGTCTGAGTGAATGATCCAGGATTTTCTTTAACTGGGCTCCTGTAAATCCTCGTTTGATTCCAAGGAAGTACATAGATGCCAGCGTTGCAATGGTTAATGCAAGGAATGGTTTTCCTATGAATCCCAGAACATCCTTTACTCCTTCCGGAAGCGGCATGTACTTGGATAATGTGCTGAGAAGGATGAGAACCAGTGGAATCAGTATCACCCCTAAGACCAGTCCAAAGTGCGGAAGTTCTTTTCCATCGTCTTTAATCTCTTCCACATTTGCCGGAAGCTCTGTGTAAATCTTATTGCCAACAAAGCTTCCCCAGAAAATTCCGGAAACCATCATACAGATCAGCGCTGTCGGAACTCCTACCATGATCATGGTTCCCAGATTCACGCCAAGTGCATTTGCCACAAGTACCGAGCCAGCAGACGGCGGAACAAAAGCATAGCCACTTGCCAGACCGGAAAGAAGGGGAATCGCATAATACAGGGTGGATTTTCTGGTCTGTTTCGCAACGCTGAACACCAATGGGATCAATACCACAACACCAGCTTCAAAAAATACGGTGGTACCAATTACAAGTCCTGTAAGTCCAAGTGCCCAGCCGGCTTTTTTCTGGCCAAATTTACTGATCAATGTCTCTGCGATTCTCTGGGCTCCTCCGCTTACCTCCAGGATTCCGCCAAACATGGAACCCAGGCCTACCAGAAGCGCGATTCCCTGCAGTGTCTTTCCAACACCTTTTTCTACCGTGTCCGAGATCATCGTAAGCGGCATTCCTGCTCCTGCCCCGATGATGATTGCAGAAATCATCATTGACAGAACCGGATGAAGTTTAAATTTGATGATCAGTACCAGCAGAACCACAATTCCCACCGCCGCCGCGATCATCAGTCTCATTGGATCCGCCGCAAAAGTTGTTTCTTCCATTTTTCTTTTTACCTCCTTAATTCATCTGATATTTTGCCTTCTTCCTATGAATTCATCTGACCTATTTAGTCGTTTTTATGTTTTTTACGCTGTTTAATGTCTTTTTTCTCGGAATTCATCTGATGTATTTATCATATATTCAATTCACTAAAAATGCAATACTGGAATTTTATCTAAAATTATATATCTGTTTTTGTATATTTTATCATTTTGACATTGAATCAAAAAAACCTTATCATAAAAAGTAAGAATTATAACTATCAGAAACGGAGCAAATCATATGATGAATTTGTTATCAGAAGAAAAAAGCCTTCCACAAAAAATATCAGAGGATATTATTGCACTTATTTTAGAAGAAAATTTACAGCCAGGAGATAAATTACCGAATGAAACTATTCTCTCAGAACGTCTGAATGCAGGAAGAAGTTCTGTCCGGGAAGCCATGAAGCTTCTCGCATCCCGAAATATTGTTACGATCCGCCAGGGTTCCGGCACCTATATCTCATCTTCCCCTGGAATGGTGGAAGATCCACTGGGCTTTACCTTTATTGGAAATAAGCAGAAGCTGATCACTGACCTGCTGGAGGTTCGTTTTCTTCTTGAGCCATCTATTGCTGCAATGGCGGCTACGCGCGCCGATAAAAAAGACGTAAAAAAAATCACCGCGCTTTGCGATGAAGTAGAAGACTTATTAAAAAAACATGAAGACCATACACAAAAGGATATAGATTTTCATGCAGCCATTGCTTTGAGCAGCAAAAACGTTGTGGTTCCAAGACTGGTTCCTGTGATTAACAGCTCAATCCCTCTGTTTGTAGAGACCACCAGAGGTACACTGCTGGAAGAAACCATCGAGACCCACCGTGAGATTGCGGATGCCATTGCTGCCCATGACCCGCTCCGCGCACAGGATGCCATGTATCTGCATCTGGTTTATAATCGTAAGAGGATTCAGATGCATTAATCAGATATTACAGATCCGCTTCGCTACTTGCTTATAGCCGAATAACTGCTATCTTTGAAAGACTACAATCCACACCGCCGCTGCTCTGGCTGCCGTAGCGCTCAGAGCCACGGGAAGTTCAAGATTACTGACAGCTTTTCCAAGAAAGTCGCTGAGTTTTCTATCCTTCTCACAATTTCGGTTCATAATCCAGCAAACTATCACTGCATGCAGCATAGATAATTTCAAGAAATGACATATCTCTCCAGAGATAATTCAGCATAATAAAATCCCCCGCATAAACAAATCTGTTGCAACATGTTTATGCGGGGAAGTATTTTCTATTTACCAAAAGTCTGTTGTTTCAAAAGCTTTCTTCTATCTATTTTTCTTTTTTTCTGGCAAGCATATTTCCCTGCACAATTTCAATATAGGCAGCAATAATAATTACTACACCAGTAACAATATATTGATAGAAAGTATCAACGCCCATTACTACCAGACCTACCTTTAATGCCGAAAACAAAACTGCTCCAATGACTGTTCCAAAAATATTTCCGCGTCCACCTGCCATAGAGGTTCCACCAATTGCAGCCGCTGCAATTGCATCCATCTCATATCCCTGACCTGTGGATGGATCTCCTGTTCCAAGACGTCCAATCATAACAAGTGCAGCTAATGTTGTACCAAGCATACCAATTCCATAAATTAATGCTTTCGTTCTCTCTACCCGCACTCCTGAAAGTCTTGCAGCATCTTCATTTCCGCCGACAGCATATGTATAAGCGCCAATCTTTGTTTTCTTTAATACAAAAGTTATAACAATCGCAAACAGGAAAAAGATTACCACAGCAAAAGTCATTACAGATGTAATCTTAAAATTGAATACATTTCGATAGTTTCTTGGTACATTCAGAACCGGATAACCACCCGTAATAACATATGCCACACCTCTGAACACCTGCATGGTACCCATTGTTGCAATGAACGGCTGTAATTTCATTTTTCCTACAAGCACACCATTTACAGCACCCATTAAAAATCCCAGTACAAGGCAGACAACAATCCATACCGGTATTGGCAGCCCCATTTTTGCAAGCTGTGCCCCGATACATGCCAGCAGTGCAAGAGAAGAACCTACAGACAGATCAATACCTCCGGAAATAATTACACACGTCATTCCAATTCCCATCAAACCATATGTTACGGCCTGCGTAATAATTGTTGCCACATTAGTTGCAGACAAATAGGAAGGTTCCAATGCGCTAAATAGTACAAACGTAATTAATAAAGCTACCAATGTGCTCCATTCTCTTCTGTATTTTTTATAAATTGTGCTCATTTTTAGTTTTCCTCCACTGTATAATTTAAAATGCTCTCTTCTGAAAATTCATCCTTCATAAGCTCTCCTGTAATTTTTCCATCGCTCATTACAAGAATTCGGTCACTCATACCCATGACTTCTGTCAATTCTGACGATACCATGATAATCGCTATCCCCTCTGCTGCCATTTTCTCCATAAGAAGATAAATATCAGCCTTGGCTCCAATATCAATTCCTTTGGTCGGCTCATCGAATATCATAACAGTTGCATCTGTTGACATCCAACGCGCCAAAATTACCTTCTGCGCGTTTCCGCCTGACAAGCTGACTGTCATAAATGCCGGATCATTTGGTTTTAATCCCACCTGTTTTCCTTTTTCCAGAGCATTTCTTTTTTTCTTATCATCATTAATAACAATTCCTGACATGTACTTTTTCATACTTGCCAAAGAAATATTATCTTTATTATCAAAGTTTGGAAGAATTCCTTCCTCTTTTCTATTTTCAGAAATCAATGCGATTCCAAGTTCAATTGCCTCGTGTGGTGATTTGCAATGAATTTCTTTTCCATTTAATCTGACACTACCCTTTGTATAGGAATCAGCTCCAAAAATCGCACGCATTACCTCTGTTCTTCCAGCTCCTACCAAGCCAAAAAAGCCAAGGATTTCTCCTGCATATAAATCAAAATTTATTTCTTTAAACAAATCAGATTCTAAGCCCTTTACACTGAGAACCGGTTCCTTTCCTCTCTTCTGGCAAGGCATTGTACGCTTTGCAAACAAGGAAATATCACGCCCAACCATAGCCTGAATAACCTCATCTCGTGTTGTTTTCGCCATTTCGATGGTTTTAATGTATTTTCCATCTCGTAATATCGTCGCACGGTCACACATCTGAAAAATCTCATTCATCTTATGGCTAATATAAAGTATCGTTATCCCTTTTTTCTTTAAGTCATTCATAATTCCAAATAAAGTCTCTACTTCCTTATCACTCAATGAAGCTGTAGGCTCGTCAAAAGAAATAACTGTTGCATTCACCTCTAACGCTTTCGCAATGGATACCATCTGTTTCTGACCAGTTGAAAGTTCGCCCATCCGGTCTGTTGGACGAATATGACAGTTCAGCCTGTTCAACAGAGCTTCTGTATCCTGATTCATTTTTTTCTTATCAATAATCCCATACTTCCCAGGTTCTTTTCCCATAAACATATTTTCTGCCACTGTCATGTCGGGAATACTTACAATTTCCTGGTGTACTTTTGCAATACCATTTTCAATCGCATCCGCGACATTCGAAAACTTTACTGTTTTCCCATTAATTTTAATCTCACCAGTCGTAGCCGGAAATACTCCATGCAATATATTGAGCAGAGTACTCTTTCCAGCGCCGTTTTCTCCGATAATTGCATGGATTTCTCCCTTTCGTATTGAAAAACTGACATCATCCAAAGCTTTCTGCCCAGGGAAGGTTTTCCCTATATGCTCAAACTCGATGTACTTTTCCATAGATGCACCTCCGTCTTATCTGTTAACACAGATATTCAAAATCTAATACAAATTTCTTTTTTGCACAAATCTTTTCCAAATATTCTAATCCTGCATATACCTGATTCTCTTCTGTATATTTTGCAACAGCAGTCTTGGCTGTCCGCTGATTTTGATAAGATGTGGGGCGGTTCCAGTACCGTCCCACATCTCCTGATTGTCAAAATTACTCAAATACCGGAGCATAATCGTATCCGAAAATCTCCTCAAAACTTGCATCTGCATTACTTGCATCACGGATGCTCTGCGGAGCGTAAACAACCTTCGGAACTTCTTCGCCTGCCAGTTTACGAACCTGCATCTCAACTGCAATCTGAGACATAACATTCGGGAAGAAGTCAACTGTTGCATCCAGTTCACCAGCCTTAATAGACTCGACAGCTTCACTTGTTCCATCAGTTCCAACAACTACACAGTCACTATCTGCTGCTGTTACTGCCTCAAGTGCTCCCATTGCCATAGTATCATTGTTACAGTAAATACCACCTAAGTCCGGATACTGCTGAAGCAGTGTTTCTGTAATATCATATGCTTTCTGGCGATCCCAGTCACCGTTCTGAACTGCAACTACTTCAATATCGGATTTGTCGGAATAAAAATCATTAAATCCCTGTGTACGTGCCTGAGCAGCTGTTGCCTGTGAAAGTCCGGTAATGCAGGCAACCTGTCCTTTCTGTCCAATTGTATTGTAAATCCATTCTGCGCCCTGAACACCTGCCTGATAATGCCATGCACCTACTGTTGTGCTTGAATATGGTGTGAATGCATCCATTACTGTTGTCAGATCAATTCCAGCTTCCATTGCTGCTTCCATTCCTGGAACAAGGTTTGCTTCTGAAATTCCAGATACAAGGATTCCATCATATCCTTTATTTACCATATCCATCAGAAGGGTAAGCTGTCCTTCCTCATCTGTCTCTGTCTGAGCACCTCTTACATCCACTGTCAGATCATAACCAGCATCCTGGAAATTCTTTTCTGCTGTCTCAGCGCCTTCGCCTTCCATTCTCCAGAACTCATTCTCAAATGTCTTGGTTGCGAAACCAAGGGTGACTTTTTTATCTAATTTGGAAATTGCTTTAAGATCTTCTCTGATATCATTATAGGAAACTGCCTTGTCATAAAAATCGTATCCCTGCTCTGCTACATCTGCGCCAGGAAGATCAGCTTCTGCTGCAAAAGCACTTACTCCTGTTGATACTGTTAATGCCATTGCCATTGCTGCTGCAACTGCTACTTTCATTTTATTCATTTTTGAATCCTCCCAATCTGCTTTTACTTTTTATTTGTGATAACCGCATTATGCATGCATATCACGGTTATCACACTTTCTTATTTAATTAAACGAGTTTCTCTTATAAATCTTTTGTCAGTATATCTACATAGAAGTTCCAGAATGCATCTCTGTCAATATCAAACAGTATGTTGCATTTCTGTACACCGTATGGCATTCCCACACCAGCTTCTACGTCACGGTTTCTTGCGGTCCACCAGCTGATTGCATGTCCATAATCTGGTCCGTAATTTGTATCAACTGTTAAATATCTCTCCTGAATGTCTGTTGCAATTTCCGGGTGAAGCCATACTGCTGCTGTAATAGAATCCCATACAAAGCTGGTAGCTTCCGGATCATCCTCAAATCTCTTTGCCTGACCTTCAACGATAAGTTTGGAAATTTCATTTCCTTCGTTTTCTACAATACGATCATAAATATCTTTTGTATAGAATACATCTTCTGCAATATCATTTGGAACAACAAGCTGATCTTTCCATGCAGCATTCAGACAAATTCGAATTCCTTCCGGATCATAATACCAGTTATATTCTGCTGTTGTATTTGAATTTCCAGGAATATCAACTGCGCCGCCCATATAAACTACACCAGCTGCATCGTCTACAATTGTCGGATCTTTTCTTACTGCAAGTGCCATGTTAGTTCCCGCACCTATAACAAAAATTGTTACTTCTCCAGGGTACTTGTGAACCTGTTCAATAATGAAATCAACAGCATGTTCGTCCTGTGCTTCTGTCTCTGCATATCCATATTTGGGTTCAGTTGGGAGATTCTTATAATCCGTAGGGCGCTGTGATACATCTCCAAAACAACTTTCATTAAAATTCCAATAAGCACCACTGTATTCCGGCATACCCCAAATCTGGCTTTCTGCTTCCATATTACGGAATCCCATAAGCGGTACATCAGTTCCCATATAAACAGGGATATCAGATCTTCCAATTAACTCCAGCTGTCTAAGAGCTGCTGTTGTTCCCACTGCACTCCATGTATTTCCTCCAACTGTAGTCACTCCAAGGAAATCACAGTCTCCCATCTTATCAGCCTGTGCAAGCATGAACATTACAATCGCATCGTCGTTTAAATAGCTCATATCTGTATCCAGGATAGCTCTTTTTACTCCTGTACTCTCTGTATTCTCTGCCGTTGCTTCTACCGCCTGAGTATCAGTTGTTTCTTCTGCAAATGCCACTGCCGGCATTGCCATTGATGCAAGCATGCTTGCTGCTAATGTAACCGCTAAAAAATTTTTTTTCATTCTTAAATCCTCCTGTTTGTAATAGTTTTGTTTTTTCTTTCCTACTGTTTAATTACCATTCGCTTATTTTTCCCTTTCCCTCCCTTTTTCGTTTTTTTCAAAAGATTCCATCACTTCGTTAAGCATAGGAATCGAATTAACAGCTCCAGCTCTTGACACAGCTATTGATGCAGCCTTTGACGCTATTTCTAGCGTTTCAGAAATATCAAAACCTTTAAGCAGTCCTGCCAGAAAAAATCCGGTAAATGTATCTCCTGCTGCTGTTGTATCTATTACTTCTGTCTTGAAAATAGGCTGCCGAATTTCCACTTTAGAATCAAAATAAACTGCGCCTTCACTTCCCAGAGTCAATACAGCCTTCGAATCAGGCAATTTCTCACGAAACATCTGAATCATACTGTCAGGCTGAGACTCTCCGGTAAACTGAGCTCCCTCTACTTCATTTAATAAAAACAAGTAGATTTTTGAAAAATCACATTTATCTAATTTGTCATCAAAAGGAGAAGGGTTTAAAACAATACGCATTTCTTTCTCGTATGCTTTATCAATTATATAATCCAATTGATTAATCTCATTCTGAAGAAGTAAATAATCTCCGGCAGTAAAATCAGAAAGAACTTTGTCAATATATTCTCTGCTCTGCATTTGATTTGTTCCGCCATATAAAATAATATTGTTTCGACCTTCCTTATCAACCTGGATTATTGTATGTCCACCCTGCGCAGGAACTTTTTTTATATATGTAGTATCTACTCCATACTCTTTGCAGATGTCCAATAAAATATCTCCATCCTCACCAATTAATCCTGCATGGTTAACTGCAACTCCTGCTTTCGCCAGCGCAATAGACTGATTAAGTCCTTTGCCTCCACAAAATGTCTTTAAGCTGTCAGATAAAATTGTTTCACCAATTTGAGCAATATGATCTACCGAATAAACATAATCGATATTTAAAGATCCATAGTTTAATACCTTCACTTGTTTCCCTTTCTTTGTTTGTGATGTTTTTATATGAAAATGTTTTCTGAAACCGTTTTCTTTATTCAGATTCTATATCGGTTTTTGGTTTTTGTCAAGCGAAAGTAATTCATTTTTGTCATTTCGTATTTTTTATACAATATTTTCGCATCATTATTGTGCTATTTGCCAACTATCATTCTTTACCCTTGTGTAAATTATACTTTTCCTATATAATCAAAATTATATTACATTTTTATCGTTTAATAAGTAAACACAGATGTTCTCTCTTTTAACCTTCAACCATACTGATAAATTACGAAAGGATTTTCCTATGACAATAACAGATATTGCTCGAATTGCAGGTGTCTCTGTTTCCACTGTTTCCAAAATCATCAACGGAAAAGATGAGCATATTAATGCCCAGACACGCGCACGAGTTCTTAATGTTGTAAAAGAATACAATTTTACGCCTTACAGCACCATAAAAAATCTTTCCTCATCCAAAAAATTCCTTCTGGGTGTATTATTGCGTTCCTCTGAAATTTCGAAAGGAATGCTTGATGGAATTTTATATACCGCTCAAAACAATGGATATGGGGTGGTTCTGCTTGAAAGCTACAGCGACCCGGAACTGGAAGCAAAACACATAACCAAATTATGTTCCACACCAGTAGATGGTGTAATCTGGGAACCCGCTTCCGATGACAGTCTTTCTTCTGCTGAAATTTTTGAACGTCATAAAATCCCTTACTGTATCACCGGAAACTATAATTTTTCTCCAACTTATACAATTAATTTTCATGAAATCGGTGCCTATCTGACGCAAAAAATAGTAGATTGTAAACATAGCAAAATTGCCTGTCTGTCTGTAGTGAGCAATGCAGACGGAGCTTCTTTTGTCTCAGGTTTCCGCAGCTGTCTTTACAATAACCACCTTCCGTTTTCTGAAGCTTCCGTTTATTATGAGCCTGGCGAAAAAGAGATTCTCGAACTGCTTAAGCAAAACTATACTGCTGTCGTCTGCAATCAATATGAATTAGCCCTGATTTTATACGAAATACTGGATCAACAACATATACAGGTTCCAGAAGATTTTTCTATAACCTGTATCCTTCCTTCTATTCCACCAAATGCTTATTTACCGCATCTTTCCGGTATTTCTATTCCTTTTTTTGATTTTGGAAGCCGTTTATGTAAAGAAGTAATTAATATGTCCGAAAATAATGATTACACCGTTTCGGATTATACATTGTCATTTCCTTTGACCTTGAATCACGAAAAGAGTATTTCTGTAATCAATCCGCCACATA
The DNA here is from genome assembly GCF_964249465.1 of Ruminococcus sp. Marseille-P328. NCBI lineage: Bacteria > Bacillati > Bacillota > Clostridia > Eubacteriales > Oscillospiraceae > Ruminococcus > Ruminococcus sp. Marseille-P328. Next base: position 197,077 of record NZ_CAXUBQ010000003.1, read on the forward strand.
AAAAAATATTGGTTGTAGGAGCAATCCACCAAGACAATGTTTTCCATGTTGACACACTTCCTCAGGCAGGAAGCACTATTAAAATTTCAAATGCCATTTGCGCCCCTGGTGGAAAAGGTGCCAATCAGGCAATTGGAGTCGCACACCTTAGTGGCTCTCCTTTTTTAATTGCGGCTGTAGGAAATGATTATGAGGCGATACACCTCTTAGACATACTGAATAAAGAGAATGTTCCAACCACTGGAATCTGTAAAAAAAATAGCGCAAGAACAGGTCAGTCTTATATATATCTGGAAGACAGCGGTGAAAGTGCCATTACAATTCTACCAGGTGCAAATGACAAACTTACGCCTGATAACATCCGCAAAAGAGAAAACCTGTTCCATAACTGCCGTTTTTGCCTTCTGTCTAACGAAATCCCCATTGAAACTGTGATTACTGCTGCAAAAATAGCCAGACAAAATGGGGTTGAGACAATTTTCAAACCAGCAGCATTAAAAAAACTTCCAGCTAAACTATATGAAAATATAGACATACTGATTCCAAACCGCCGTGAAGCAGCTGCACTGTGTCCACAATATTCATCTGTAGAACAGCAGGCTGATTACTTTTATCAGCTTGGAATTCCAACTGTTATTATCACTCTCGGAGCTGACGGATGTTATTTAAAGACTGCTGAAAGCGCTAAGTACTTTCCTGCTGTTGATTTAAACGTAATCGATTCAACAGGAGGAGCCGATGCTTTTATATCTGCTTTTGCCAGCTACCGCAGCGAAAATTATTCGCTGGAGCAATCCATTCAGATTGCTACAATTGCAGCTGCTTTCTGCGTTTCCAGGCAAGGAGTCGAATCTGCTCTAATTGACAAAAACAGTCTTGAACTGTATATCGCCAAAGAACAATCAGACTTGTTACATTAACGCTGCAGATCATATAAAAAGGTATCATAAGAACAAACTGATATAGTATAAATTCCAGCAAGAATTTTTCATTTAGGCGCACTCTTGACTGTATCTGTTTTTCTTATGATACCTTATAATCGTTGCTATTCATTTCGTTCATAGCAACATACTTTACAAAACACAGGAATACTACATTCCAGATTAATGAATTATTTCTTCAGCCCTGTAGTCACCTTACAGTTGGTAACCTTCAGACTTCCCTCAGAAGCAAACAGAGATAAACTTTCCCCTGGTCTCTTGTATGCTCGTGCATTCAAAGCCACACCATCCACATAAATGGTAGCAATTGTATCATCCACGATCATACGGATATTATATTTCCTTCCCGGAATCAGTTCGATTGGTCTTTCCAGTCCGATGTTCTGATTTGCAGGCCATGGCCAGTTCGGTTTCTTCTCGAATACATAACGGTTCTCTGTAGTATTAAATACAAACTGGTAAGATTCTGCTTTATCCTCGTCCTCATAAAATCTCACGCCAAATGTTCTTGTGCCTTCTGAGAACTCCACATCTGCCTCAAATTTGAAAATGTCACCAGTATTTCTTCCAACAACAACTTCAGAGCTCTTAGTTGGTGTATCGATTACGAAATCATCCTTCTTTTCCTCTTTGTCAAAAGCATTCCATACTGTTTCCGGGATTCTTACACCAAGAGTACCATCCTCTTTCTGGTATACCTCATGTGCCATGAAGGTTCCTCCCCAGATAAAGTTTTCATCGTCATCATCTTTGTCTTTCGTTGCAACCCAGCCAAACAGAATTCTCTGTCCATTCAGTTCAAAAGTACGTCCTGCATAATAAGCTCTGCCGTCAAATGCATCATCCTTTGGTGCAATCCATGGACCATTCAGGCTCTTGCTCATACGATAAACCATTTTGCTTCTGTCACTGTATTCTGTCACAATATGATACCACCAGTCACCGATTTTAAACAGGTCTGGCATTTCATGCATGGTATAAAGGTCCGGTGCCCAGAAATCACCTTCAAACTTCCAGTTTTTCAGATCCTTGGAAGTAAATTTAACAGTTCTTCCTGTCTGTCTTGTTTTTGGACCCTGCAATCTTGTTCCAAGAACCAGTAAGTACTGGTCGTTTTCCTCGTCACGAATCACCCATGGATCTCTCCAGTCATCTGAATCATAGCCTTCCTGTGGTGTAAAGGTAAGAGCATCCTGAGTTTTGTGCCAGGTAATCAAATCATCACTATATGCATGCATCAGTACCTGAGATGGTTTTCCAAGTGCTGAGTAATCACGATTGTAACCAGTGTAGAAAATATGATACTGTCCTTCTGCTTCAAAAACACTTCCTGCGAAAATAAACTGATCCTGCTCTTCATCGGTTCCTCTTGGAATTGCCACACCACAGTCTTCGTAGTGAACAAAATCAGAGGTTGTTGCTAAATCCCAGCCAAATGGCTCTCCAAATGGTCCCGGTTTTCTGGTATCTCTCTGATGATATAAATAAAATTTATCTCCATGGCCAAATGGCATACAATCGCCGAACCAGGTTCCCGGAAACTGATAGTATAATTTCTGCATAATAAGATATTCTCCTTTTCTTTACAGGCATTCATATATCGAATGCCTGTCCCATATGGTAAAAAGTCCTTTTATCAATTAATTATCCTTTTACTGCGCCTCCCACTGTAAGAGAGTTTTCAATTTTGTCACTGAAGCACAGGTACAAAATAATTGTAGGTATACTGGCAATCATCATTGCCGCACCCATAGCTCCCCAGCTGGTACTGTGCTGTCCCACAAAGGTTGCGAGTCCTGCCGGCAAAGTTTTCAGCTCATTGCTGGAAATCATAACCGTTGGAAGAATATACTCATTCCATATTCCCAGTGTGGCAAATAAAGCGCCTGAAGTGATTGCAGGTTTTACCAGTGGAAGCATGATTGAAAAAAAGGTTTTATAAATACTTGCTCCATCAATTACCGCTGCCTCTTCCAGTTCAGCAGGCAAAGCCCGAAAAGAGGATGAAATTATCATAAACGGAAATGCCAGATTAAAAGCAATATACGGCAAAATCAACGCCCAATGAGTATTTGCAAGTCCCATGTTTTTGATAAGAACAGAAAGAGGAATCAGGCTGACCTGCAAAGGGATAAAAAGGCCGATTGAAATAAACATGGAGGCTGCTCCCTTTAACTTCCACTTCATTCTTGCTACTGCATAGGAAAATGGCAAAATCAGAATAAAAACACCAACCAACGCAATGGCAGTAGTTAGCAGACTGTTCTTAAAATATGTCATAATATCAAAGGTTGTAATTGCCTTTATATAGTTGCTCCATTGCGGATGCAAAGGAAGCCCAAAAGGATTTGAATAGAATATTTCATCGTTTGTTTTCAGCGAATAACATGTCAGATATAATAGCGGGTATATGCTAAGGCAGGCAAATATCAATAATATAATTGTTTGTACCCAGGCCTTGTGAGATCTTACTTTGATTCTTTCCATCATTCATTTTCCTTCTTGCTCATAAGCATGTTAATAACTGCAATCGAAGCCAGACACATAAGCATTAGCGATACTGCTGAAGTACAGCCATATCCATATTTTCTAAGTTTGAATGCACTGCGGAATGTCATATAAGTCAGGCTGTATGTAGCAGTTCCAGGACCACCTTGAGTAAGCAGCTGCATCTGCGAATAAATATTAAATCCACCTGTCACAGCAAAGATCAGACAGTTTCTCAGCGTATCTCTCAGCATAGGCAAAATAATGTAAAAATTTGTCTGCCATCTGGTAGCACCATCAATACGACTGGCTTCAATATAATCTGTTGGAATAGAATTTGCCGCTGAATAAATAATTACAAATTGATATCCCATATACTGCCATGCATTTACAAATGCCACGACCAAAATCGCCACATGCTTGTCTGACAGCCATTGCTGCTGGAAATCAAGACCTAATGCAGAGAAAATCTGATTGATCAGTCCAATTTCCGGATTTAATATGGAGGACCACAGCTGACACACTACTGTTACTGACAAAACAACTGGTATGAATAAACTGCTACGAATAAATTTTCTACACTGAATCCTCTTATCCATAAGCACAAGTGTCAGAAACGTTCCAAGAATTACTTCAAAAACAATCAGAACTCCTGCAACAAGAAAACTGTTGCGGAAAGATGTCCAGAATATTCTGTCCTGAAAAAGTTTTATGTAGTTTGCAAGTCCGGTAAATGTTTTGGTCGTCAATCCATCCCAGTCAAAGAAACTCATGATTACAGTTTGAAAGACCGGATAAAAGGCTATCAGCCCAAAGAAGATCAGACAAGGCAGCGTAAAAATCATTATTGCTTTCTTATCTGCCATCACCTTATTCATATATATTCACCTCTGTCTATACTCTTAGTTTCCACCAACACTGTCTACGAGATCATCAATAGACACAATTACATCATCTGCATCCATTCCTGTAAGCATTTCCTGTAATAATTCTACAAAACTTGTGGCAAACTCGGCATTTTTCAAAGTGTGTGTCCATGCAGTCTGGAAATCCATGTTCTTTAATTCTTCTGCTTCTTTTTTTGCTAGTTCCGGAACCGGAGTATTCGGTTCAATAGAAGAATCTATATTAATTACAGTTGGAATTTTGGACTGATAGATATAATTTCCTTCTACAGTACCTTCTGCCAGAATTGAAGCAATATCGGCAACAAGCTCCGGATCCTCTGTATCAGAAGAAACAGCATATCCCTCATATGTAAAACCACCGGAAAATGCATAGTAATTATCCTGCTCTTTTCCAGCATCAGCCATAGGATAGGATTCAAAATATCCTACATCATCGCCCATTTTTTCTACTAAAGAAGAAATATCCCAGTCGCCGTTAATAAACATTGCTGCCTGACCTGATGTAAACAGATTCTGTGCTGTCTCATAGTCTGTAGATGTACATCCAGCCTGGAAGAATCCCTCATTTACAAGGTCAACCATTTTTTTAATGCCCTCTGCATATCCACTATCTGATGCATGAGCCTTTCCCTCTGATAAAGCCTTTAATCCAGCTGGATTTGATTTCAGCGCAAACATATCGAAAAATGCACCGCTCACAAAACCTTCCTTGGCAAAAAGAGCACATGGGATGATATCATCAGCTACCAGTTCTTTCGTTGCCTCAAGAAGTTCATCATAATTTTCCGGCACCTTAATGTTATTATCTTCGAATACCTTTTTATTGTAATAGAGCAGAATTGAAGAAGCTCCGGAGTCTGGGAAAATATATGTTTTTCCATCATCATAGACTTCCGTTCCCTTTGCAGATTCGGTCATTTTATCTGCATATCCGGTATCCTTTACATACTCAGCTACATCAAGTAAGCTGCCGCTTGCTGAAAGTGATTCCACATCTCCGGCATTTACATGTGCAATATCAGGCATGTCTCCTGTTGCGGCACGTGTCTTTAATGTCTGACCATCATCATTAGGATGTGCCTCAATTTCGAACGTTACATTCGGGTATTTCTCCTGAACTTTGCTGATTGCATAATCCAGAATCGGTTTCTCTGCTTCTGCATAATGTGCAAAAATTTTTAATTTCCGTTCAACATTCGTATCCGTTTCTGCATGCACATTTGCAAGTCCGTAGCAGCCAAGTCCAGACAATGTAAGGACTGCCGACATCATAAAACTGATTACTCTTTTTTTCATTTCTTAATCCTCCTTTTTGATTACCTGTTGTATTTGATGTCTCTATTATCTTTGATTTCATTGACAATTTCCTGTGTTTTATAGGTTTGTTTTTGTAAAAAACAGGCTTCTTTTCTTCATCTGGAAAAAACAGGCTTCTTTTTAGAAAAAACAGGCATTTCTTTTGTTCAGCTTTAACTCTCCATACGATAATGTTATAATTCATTACAGGTTTACAGTACATGAATTCCTAAAATTATTTTGTACTTATCCTATATTGTAAGATTACTTTATTTCGGAAATGGAGGAGAAATCATGTCTGCAAAACGGTTTTCATTACCTGACTTTACATTGAAAAAGAAACTGATTCTTATCATCATGTTTCTTGTATTGTTGCAAAACATTGTTTTACTTATTTTCGCCAATTACCAGTTTTCGCAAAAAGAGCTGAAAAGTTCTGTAGAACATATTCAAAATGAGTGTCATCTACTCCACAATGACCTGAATGCCCAATATCATAATGTCATTCTCTGTTCAAATGAATTGATCAGCACAATCAACCAAACACAAAGTTATTATTTTAGCAATCCGGCTAATTCCTACCTAAAGTCTGCATTTAATTATAACCTGCACTTATTTTCTTTTGTAGACTCTGTGGTTTATCTCACTGTAAATGATAAAATTGTCTGTGCCGGTACCGACAGGGAACCTGACCTCAGCAAAATTAAGGAAGAACTGCTTGATTATATTCCTTCAACCGGGGTTCCGCAGAATCAGTTTCTCACTATACAGAAGCGTACATATCTCGGAACCGATTCACCAGTTTTAACATTTTCAAAAAGAGTAATCAATATTAATACTGGAAAAACACTTGGTTATTTATTTTTAAACACAAAAGCTGCTACTATTTCTTCCTTGTTTGACAATTTAAATCAAAGCTATTATATAATCAATTCCAAACAGGGAATTGTGGTTTCCAATTCAGGGAGCACTGCTTTGTGTCAGGCAGATCCTGACAGTTATTCTTTTATATATAGTGCTAAAACCGGTTCCCAGGTTATAAACATAGACAAAGAAAAGCACATGTTGACTTGGACTCCCACAGGTTTTCTTGATTATATTCTGGTCAATGAAACTCCACTAGAAAACCTCAGATCCACTTTTGCCATAAATATGTTTTTACTGGTTCTTATCCTGATGTTAAGCACTATCACTATTATTTTTCTGATTTCCGCTTTTACCAGACTTATTACAAACCCTTTGGAATATCTTTCTGAAAGAATGCAGCACGTTGAACTTGGAGATTTAAAAGTTCGCTCTAGACTTAAGCAAAACGATGAAATCGGAGATATATCCAATAATTTTAATAACATGGTTCAGGAACTGGAAAAACTGACTGCACAGATCAAGCAGGATGAGCGTCAGAAACGAAAATATGAACTGTCCTTAATGCAGGCTCAGATCAATCCCCATTTCTTTTACAACGTATTGGATTTGATTTATATTTCCTGCTATCAAAAACAGGAAAAACAGGCAGCCACTGTAACAAAATATCTTGCAGATTATTATCGTTGCGTGCTCAGTAATGGAAAAGAACTGATTCCAATTCGGGAAGAATTCCGTATGTTGCAAAATTATCTGCTCATTCAGAGATACCGTTATGCTACTATTTTGGATTTCCAGATAGAAGCAGAACCAGAGGCAGAAAACTACATAATCCCCAAAATGACCTTACAGCCTCTTGTAGAAAATTCTTTATATCATGGAATAAAAGAAAAAACATCTCCTGGAATTATCAAGATTATCTCCAGAGTACGGACTGACCATATTACTTTATGTGTTTGTGATAACGGAGTAGGAATGGAACAGGCAAAACTTCGTGGTTATCTGAGTTCTTCTGAAGCAGAAAATCATTTCGGACTGAAAAGTGTTTACAACCGACTTTTCCTTTACTACAATAACAAATGCAAATTTCGGATTTTCAGTCAAAAAGATACCGGTACAGCTGTTGTCATCTGTATACCAAAGAATTGGGAGGAATTATGATACGTGTATTAATAGCTGACGATGAACTATATTTTCGTAATTACATGCTTACTGCCGTAGACTGGCATTCCCTTGGTTTCCAGGTCTGCTGCTTAGCTCAGAACGGAGAAGAAGTTCTTTCTGAGCTTTCAAAAAATACTATTAATATTGTTTTTCTGGACATTAATATGCCCCATATCAATGGAATAACACTGGCAGAAAAAATCAAGAAAGAATATCCCCATATTATGATTGTATTTATAACCGGATATTCCGATTTCTCATTTACCAGAAAGGCAATACAACTCCAGGTTGAAGACTATATGCTAAAGCCAATATCTCCGGATGAACTCTCTGAGCTTCTTCAAACTCTGAAACAAAAATATAAACAGAAGCAGCAGGAAACTATTCGCAAAAAGAAATTGCATGACTTTACCCTGGATAATTATATGTATTCTCTTCTTTCCTTCTCAAAAGAACCATCTGAATCTGATGATGGTGCAAAATATCTTTTTGACCAATGGAAAGTATCAAATATTTTTCAGATTGCCATAGTAGAATTTAATTATATCTCCTGCCAGGAGCTTAATAAATTAAATTTATCTCTTCTCAAATTCAGTGTAAAAAACTGCCTGGATGAATTGATAAATTCAACAGTTAACTATTACTCTTTCCAGGATACTTATAATAACATTGTTTATCTTTTTAATTTTCAGACACAAAAAAGAGCGGAGAATTTTTCCTTTGATTTTATGAAAACCGTCAAAACATTCATTCAAAAATGGTTTTCTATAGACCTTGCTTTCGGAATTGGAACCATTGCAGAAGATCCTGGTCAGATAGCGGACAGCTACCAAAAGGCTTTACTTGCTTTACAATATAAGACATCTCAGGACAGTCCCATTTACCGCTATAACAATAATAATCACATATTTTCACCACGTTTTGCTGGTTTGGATATTTACAACCGCTTTCTTATGGCATTGCGTCAGACATCATTGGAGGATGCGAAAGAGGTACTGCTGGAAATCGAACAGCAGGTTTTGCTGCAGAATTCTGATATGTATACTGCTCAGCTTCTATTATCTCCGCTTTTTTCCATCATTCTTTCTTTTCTTTCGGAAAAAGAAATTAACATCAATGATGTGCTAGATAATGATCCTGTTTTATATCCAAATATTTTTCTGAAATCCTCAGCACATGACAGCTGTGATCTGTTGTTTCACATATGTCAGAAAGCGATTCTGCTTTCTGGCAATTCCAAGCCTTCACGTGCATCGGAAATAATTCATCTGGTTCAGGATTATATTCAGCAGCATTATATGGACGAGGAGTTATCAGTGAAGCAAATTTCGGAAAATGTTGTTCTGGATGCCAGCTATATTCGGAAAATATTCAACAAATATATGAAATGCACCATTACAGATTATATACTTTCAGTCCGAATGGAACATGCCAGACGATTACTGGAACAGGGAAATACCAGTATTACAGAAGTGTCTTCTCTTGTCGGCTATAAAGATTCCGGTTACTTCAGCAAAGTATTCAAGAAATATTATGGAATCTCCCCTAAGCTCTGCCGATAGTCAAACAATGAAATTAACATTGTTACAGGCACCTGGACGACATCCGCCTTCCACTGCAGTTATCAAATATCCATGCGTACATGGTATCATAATTTATAGCCCACAAAACTGGGGCTGTCGCACTGATAATGTGTGTGACAGCCCCTCTCCTGTTATAAATATCCTCTATAAATACTGACTGAATTCAACCTTCTCTTTGTTCGGTCCTTCAATAGTGAAAAACTTTACTCCGTTTTCCCAGAATGGTAAAAAGTGAATACTGTCCTGTGTCGTATTCAAACCAGCTTCGTTAATGTACTGATAGATTTCTTCGATGTCCTTAACATCAAGTGCAACATGATCAATTGCACCAGCCCGAAGGACTGCTGCGTGATTCTCATAGGTTTCCACAACCAGAGTTCCAAGCTTCAGAAATACAACCTTCTCGTCTGCTTCTTTATTGACCGTTTCAAAAGCGGTTTCAAAACCCAGTTTATGGTAAAAATCTACAGTTTTATCAATATCGTTTGTTGGAATTCCAATATGCTGGACACCGGTTGAATAATTTTTCAAATCCATTTTCGATCTCCTCCTTTGTGGTCTGAATGTTTTAATCTGTTTAGAAATTTATTTTGCCAAACAGCTTTTTTACAATATATGCACAAATTTTCTTATTTGTCAAGATTGTAGATCATCATTCCAACATACTGTTTATTGTTCAAAAACCAAAATCCGCATAATCCTCTGGCAGAAATCTATGATAAATAAAGTGGAATCCCTCATCCTTAAAGCAGTAATAATAGGTATCATCTGGCTTATCCAGAAAGCGGATATAGAAATCAAATTCTCCATTGTCCATTTCCTGACACTCTGTTTTTTCCCAGTAAGAAGCAAACAGGTCAAGTAATTTCACCTTCGTGCAGTTATGCTTCTGAACCAGTTCGATGAGTACTTTGATGAATTCATTCTCTTTCATATTTTCATGTACATAAATGCTTCCAGGTTCCGGAATATAGAAACAGAATCTGTCCCCTTTATGAGACACCTCCACATCTCCCAGTTTGGAAGTCAATTCTTCCGGCAGGTTCTGGAGACGGGCCGCCATTTCATCTGCACTGTCCTGCGCCAGGAAGAAATGATTCAGGGAAGACAGCGGATAATATAAGTGAATCTTCTCTTCTTTAAATCCCAGCTTCGCCTGTTCCTCTTTTATTACATCTATTAAACTGTTTTCCAGCTTTTCAAATCCAGTCATAAGTTCTCCTATTTCCACTAAAAAGCAGTCTTACATCCCATTCTTTCAGCTGGATGCTTCCTCTGCTTTTTCAATCAGTTGACATTTTTCTTCTGTTACGAGTATTTTCTTTGTTTTTTTATAACAAAATTCACAATTATATAATACTTCGTTTCAATATTTCATATTCTATCATACTTCCATGTTCGCCGCAACTTACTTTTTCACTTTATAAACCACATACTCATGACTGAAATGATATCCAAGTTTCTCTGCCAGTCCTACTGACATTTTGTTGGCTGCATCCCAGTTTGGATAAAGCCCGCGTTTGTCACACTCCAGAAGCAGCTGCGCTGCTCCGATATATGCCAGACCTTTTCTTCGATAATCTTCACGGGTTACTACCTCAATTTCAATTCCACCCTGACTGCCAGGATTCTCGTCGCTTCTTCCATAACCGGAATAAGAGGAAATTCCGGCGACTACTTCCCCGTCCTTTAAAATACAAACACCAAGTCCATACGCGCTATATTGGCTATAGCTTTCGTAGTTTGCTGTCAGATCCTTACTCCACTGTGTGTCTCTGCAAATTTCAAAAAGCTCCTGATTGATCAGTCTCATTTCGTACTCATTTGGCAGACTCTGAGCTACCTTCTGAAGCTGCTTTAAATCAAAAATCCCAGGTTCCTTTTTGATTGCATAGCGGACCGCTTTCTCTGCCTTCTCCCCGTAACACTCCACGATCATCTGCGCCCAGTCATCATTTTGAGGCACCAGAATCACTTCCCCTGACGCACTGTTTGCCAAAGCTCCGGAAATAACTTCTGATTCCGTTTTTCCACTCAGGAAGCAGAAATCCCCAAGCATGGCAACACCACTCTCCGGTTTTTCCAGAGAATCCACATAGATTTTTCCCATCACTCCCTGCAATGCGGACCAGACTACACTATCCTGCCAGCCTGCAAAAAGAGCACTGGCTCTGCCTGTTTCTAATAATTCATAAATCATATTCATCCCCCTTACGTAAATCAGGCGAGAGACCTTTGCCTCTCGCCATCTTTTCTTAATTCAATTATCTAAACTCACATGTCGGTGACATCACCCTATATGAAAGTCAGCTGTTCCACGCCTGCGAAACGCTTTAGGGTTCTATATATTTATCATTTGAAAAAGTGTATCCATTCTTATATTTTACTGTTAAATAGAATGTTTCTTTTCCATCTGTCACCTTTACAAAACAAACATTATTATCATCAAATTTGTCGGTAATGTCAATACTCTGATTATGAAAATAAACCCATACACTTCCATCTTCTTTATATTCTACATCCGGGGAATTAATTTCTTCCATAAGCTCTTCGGCTGTAAGGGCACGCTGAGTTCCGTCAGCATCTATAGATACTCCACCGCCACCGGTCTGCTGAAGTATGCCATCCTCATTATAGTATTCCATGGTATAAGTACCGTCATTGGAAACATCTAAGGTCGCCTGTGTCTGATCGCCATGGAGCCAGATCTGAACCGTGCGCTGGATGCCTCCAACATTCGCTGCATATGCAGTACCTGTTCCTCCAAGGATAATACAGCCTGCAATCACTGCAGCTGCAGTTTTCATTTTTGTTCTTTTCTGTAATTTTGCCATATTTTCAACCTCCTGTAATGAGCCCTTTGAAGTCTGCAATACGGAAAAAGCTTTTTTATATTTTTCACCATTCGTCATTTTCCCATTCCTCCTTTAAAGAATCCTTAAGCAGGGCTCTTCCCCTGGAAAGCCGAACCTTTACATTGCTTTCTGAAAGCTTCAGGATTTCGGCTATTTCCCTGACGAGATAATCTTCGTAATAAAACAAGTGAATCACAATGCGGTACTTGTCCGGAAGCTTCATTACCTCTTCAAACAAATCTCTTGACTGGGAATCTGGAAAAGAAAGAGTTTCCATATAATCCTCCAGAGAGCATTTATTTTTCTTCCAGAAAGTCCTGTTTATATTTTTCGCCTTATTGATAACCACACGAAGGAGCCATGCCCGGATGTGCTGCTCATTTTCAAATTCTTTTCTGCTGGTGTAATACTGAACAAACGTCTCCTGAACAGCATCCTCCGCATCCATCTGATTCTGACAGATATTAAACGCTGCGGTGAAAAGATTGTTCTGGTAGAGCTGGATCAGCTGTTGAACTGGTTGTCTCATGAGAACTCCTCTGGCTGCTGATCAGTATGAAAAGCAGCGGTCTGTTATTTTCTTGTATCGGGTACCTTCACTAATTATACAAATAAAGAGGGAGAAAGGTTACAAAAAATTTTAACTTTTCACATCCAATGAATTATGCTAAAATACAGCCAAAACATACTTTAAGGGGGCTTTTTCATGGAATTTCAGACACTTATTGAGAACAGAAGATCTGTGCGTAAGTACAGTTCCCATACAAATGTTACTAAAGAGCAGATCCAACAGCTTGTACAGGCCGCTTTGGAAGCGCCATCATGGAAGAATACAGAAACCGGTCGTTATTACTGTGTTTTATCAGAGGACATGAGTCAGAAGCTTCGTAAGGAATGCCTGTGTTACGCGAATAATGACGTAAAAACTGAGCATGCAGCTTTGATTGTCACCACCTTCGTACATAACCGTGCCGGTTTCCAAACAGACGGCACTCCTGATAATGAGATTGGAAATGGATGGGGCTGTTATGACCTTGGTCTTCAGAATGAAAACCTGATTCTGAAAGCTACAGAGCTTGGTCTTTCCACTCTGATCATGGGACTTCGGGATGGGGATAAAATTCGCGAAATGCTTTCTATTCCGGAAAGTGAAACCATTGTTTCCGTTATTGCTGTAGGAAAAGCTGATGAGGAGCCCAGCCGTCCGAGACGCAGAGAGTTGGAGGATGTATTGAAATTCTACTAATCTCTATTTTGACAGCTATATAATCCGACTTCACGAACCTAAAATGTCAGAAAACCCACGAGATTATCACTTTAATCTCTTTTTGGATTTTCTGACATTTTTACTTACATTTCTTTACTCTGTCACTTCAACTTTTTGAAACAAACCATCCTTAGACAAATCCATCCAATCCAGACAAATCTCTCTGAATGCACCTCTGTCCCAACCATCTACTCCTTCTGGAAGTGAATGGGAAAAGCGGTGATACGCAATCAGATATCTTCCCGTTTTCGGATCTTTTATCATGCCATGATGACCAGTCCCCAGAATATTTTTCTCAGTATTTTTATGTAAAATCGTTCCAAGAACCTTTACCGGACCTGTTGGTGAATCTGAAATTCCATAATTCACATGATAATCCTCACTTCTTGTATCATCGCATGACCATGTAAAATGGTACTTTCCCTGCTCATAAACTGCCATAAATGCCTCTCGGCAGTCAGCCTCTCCCTCATAAATAATATTTTTCATACTTCCTGAAACAATAGTGCGCATGTCATCTTCCAGTTCCATTACCGCTGGTGTTTTGGAATTTCCAAAGTAAAGATAGTTTCTGCCATCATGATCTGTTAAAACATACGGATCAATAACCTGATCCAAAGTTACTCCATTTTCCAGCTTTTCCATAGATAAAAACGGTTCTTCCACAGACAGATTTTCAAAAGGACCATATGGATGCTCTGCAACTGCTACACCTATATTTTTTTCAGCGCAATAATAAAGATAATATTTTCCGTTTTTATATCCCACTGTAGGTGCCCAAGCAAAGTCCTTTGCCCACTTTGAATTCCATGTTATATTAAAAATTTCTCCATGATCAGTCCAGTCCTTCAGATTATCTGAAGAAAAGCATTTAAAAGAAGCACCATGCCATTTATTTCCATCCGTAGTTGGATAAATATAATAACGTCCTTCAAAATAGCGAATATCTGGATCAGCATAATATCCTGAAATAATTGGATTACTCATATTTTCTCTCCTTTTAAAGCTCGATTTCATAGTTGCCGCCCTTCCAGACAGCTTTCTTTTCTCCATAGACAAAGTCTGCATTCGCGGCTCCCGGCAGTTCTGCACTAAATAAAACCTTGTTTCCATTTTTCTTCCAATTTAATTTAATTTCCCCCCATACAGTCATATAAGTCATTTCTGCATGAGTCATATTCTTTGGAATAAATGGCTTAATTTCTAAATGCACACCGCCATCTTTCTTTGGCTCCACTTTTCTTAAGCCACAGATTCCTTTTATAAACCATGGTCCCAGCGAACAAAGTGCAGGATGATTATGTGAATTCATTTCATTATGTACCAAATACTGCCATCTTTCCCATATAGTAGTTGCGCCCTTGGAAAGCATAAATTTCAGAGACGGATAATCTTCACGGCAAAAGAACTGATAAACAATATCATCTTTTTCAAGATCAGACAAACACTGATTGAGAATTCCAGATGTAAGGATTCCGGTTGGATACTGCACGGATCCTTTTGATTCAACCACCTGAAAAAGCATCTCCCGAATCACCTTTTCCCGAAATTTTTCCGGTACAATGTCAAATTCCAAAGCCATAGCACTTGGAGCAACAGCTAAGGTATCGCAGGTTCCATAATATCCGGTACCAAGTGGATTATCCATGCATTTGCCATAATATTCACGGTTAATCGCATCTTTCAGATCTATCAGTCTGTTTTTATACAATTCTTTTCCCTGTGTATCTTCCAACACATCGGCAAACAGGATCAGTGACTTATAAAAATCAGCTAGAAATGAATTGGCGATCATTAAATTGTTTGCAAATTCCAAAGCCAACCAATCATTATAAAAATCGTAAGGCAAAAGTCCATTTACCAGTGTAGACTGAAGGTATGCCTCATACTTTTGCAAAGTTGGGTAATTCTCTTCTACAAGTTCTTTGTCTCCTGTATACAGATAGGCATTTCGCAATGTCATATGATAGCCAACTTTCCAGATAAATGTATCTCTTGGCCATCCAGGTGCACCAGCCAAAGGCATGGAACCGTCCTTTTCCTGAGTATCCCGGATGTCATGAAACCATTTACGATAGAAATTAGTCAAATCAAAATGGAGCATTCCAAATTCAGAAGCCATACCTGCATCTGCCATCCATCCCTGACGCTCATCTCTCTGACAGCAATCGGTTGGAATAGAGTGCATATTACTGCGCATTGTCCATACCATTGCCTTAAAAATATTGTTAAAAGCTTCATCCGAGCAGGAAAACTCAGATATTTCCTGATTATCTGTATGTACAACTCTTCCGATAATCTGCTCTTCTTTTAATTCACCAGAAAGGCCAGTAATTTCAGCATAACGGAAACCATGATATGTAAATCTCGGTTCGTAATATTCTCCGCCTCCCTTGCAGGTATAAATATCTGTAGCCTTTGCAAATCGGAGATTTTCTACATTTAATGATCCATCTGGATAGAGTACTTCACCATGACGAATTTTTATAACCGTTCCCTCTTTTTCCTGTATAGAAAGACGTATCCAACCTGTAAAATTCTGTCCGAAATCAATAAGCCAGCAATCTTTCTGTTTCCAGATTTTTACTGGTTTCAACTCCTCTACCACACGAATTGCAGGTGTATAAGAATAAACAAGTTCCCCTAACGGCTCCTTCGCCAAATATGCATTTTTCCAATCTGCTGCATCAAAACCAGGAAGATTCCAGCCATCTTGTTCCTTTCTGGCATCATAATGCTCTCCGTCAAATACACTTGACATTTCAACAGGTGACATGCTGGTTTTCCAGGTTTCATCTGTTCCTATAATCACTTTTTTACCATTTTTAAATGTAAGATGCATCTCTGCAAACCCAACACACCGACCACGGTAAAAAGCCTCGCTGTAAACATCTTTTGCTCGCAGTTTTTCATCTAAAGGCCAATGTCCTCCCACCCATAATCCAAGAACATTTTCTCCATTTTTCAGCTGTTCTGTAACATTAACTGCCGTGTACTCTACTGTCTTTTCGTACACTGTATAAGACGGGAAAAGTACTCTGTCAGTAATCTTTTTTCCATTTATATAGCTTTCTACATATCCCAGACCTGTAAAATACAGAATCGCTTTTTCCGGTAATTCCTCATCTAACGCAAAGCTTTTCCGAAATACAGTTCCTCCGGTAATATACTGTGCTTTAAAATGATCCTGATCACTGATTCCCGTGGAAAATACTGCCTTTTCTTCTCCTGTTTCGCCATTTTCCAGCGTCCATCTTAAAATCCAATGATACTCTGAATTTTCCTTAAGTGGTTGGGGTAAAATATATTTTCTTTTCATTCCAGATACGATTTCACTGTCAAAAACAATATCATTTTCTTGCAAAATCTGAATCTGAAAGCTTTTCTGTGCTTCCATTTCACCAACCATTTTCCAAGACAATTCTGGTTGCAGCCTGTCAATCCCCACTGGATTTACCAAACCCTCACAATACAGTTTTCTCGCCATATTCCTCTCCTTTTTTAGTTTATATATATTTTTACTCTATTACATATTCTTTTTTCTGTATTCTCCAGGTGACATTCCAAAATATTTACTGAATACCCTGCTGAAGTAACTGGTTTCTTCAAATCCAGCTCTTTTTGCTATATCATCTATTTTTTCTTTTGAATTACTAAGCATCATCTCAGCCGCTTCCATTCTCACCTTCAAAATATAATCACTGTAATTAATCTCAAACTGTTTTTTAAAAAGACGGCTAATTTGATACTTACTGATAAAAAAATGCTTAGACAATGTAGTCAAAGAAATATCCTTTTCATAATTAGTATCAATATAATGACGAATTTTTCTAACTACATCTTCATCCATCTGTACATCCTTAGGCGGCAGATCCAAGCGCATACTTAACATTAATCTCAAAAACATGTTCTTTACCCCAGCTGCATCTACAGAACGAAAAGAATCCATCACAGCATTGCTTCTCAGCTTTTTCAATGTTTCTACAAAATCAGAATTCAATTGAATCAAAAAACCATAGCAAAAATCCTGAACATAATTCGGATGCACGTTTCCTCTTTTAAAAATAAAAAATAGCTTTTCTACTGCTTGTTTCATTTCCTGTATATTTCCGGTTTCAAAGCTTTTCTTCAGCTGTTCTGACAATTTCTCTGCTTCTGTTCCCTGATAATGAGTAAGATAACCACTCTCATAATAATAGGTCCCCGGATTATAAAAGCTCTGTCGCAAAGCCTCTATACTTTCTATAAATGCCTGTTGGAACTGTTCTTTTCCCAAATGAAATAACCCAAATCCAATCCTCATGTCCACATTTTTGTCTTTCTGCGAGTCGTAAAAGCATTCCCATTCCTTTTGATTTTTCACCTCATAAATCCGGATTTCCAGATCCTCTACATCTGCACTGCTGAGAAACTTTACAGATTGATAGCTATTTTTCTCCTCACTTTCAAACATAAACTTTGGAATATTTCCACTTTCACAACACACAATTCCATATCCCATTCTCTCCAGTTCTTCCGGTACATATTCTGTACCATCTGCTGTATCATCCATATATTTCTGAAAAGTTTGATAAATGCTTTTCTTCCGTATTTCCAAAATCTCACTGATATTTTGACCTAACACTTTTTTCACTTCCCGAATATCAATAGGTTTCAGAAGATATTCCCTAACTCCAAACTGCATACATCTTTTTGCATATTCAAATTCACTAAATGCACTCAGAATCATAACCCGATGTTCAAAAGTAAATTCCTGGAGTTTTTCCAACAGACAATCATGAGAAAATCTCACCACAATAAATGAAAACTGGATACTAGCTATACGTTATGTAGTGGTATACTTA
>NZ_CAXUBQ010000004.1:0-30003 GCF_964249465.1 Ruminococcus sp. Marseille-P328
ATCAATATAACAAGCCCCAGCAAAAAGCCGGGGCTAATACTTCAATTATTTTAGGACATTTTCAAAAACGCTTGACACCCCCCCAGGTTTCTTTCTGGCTTTTCCGGCAAAGTTTGGTAATTTTATCCACTTAACCCGATTTTCCCACTGATTTTTTCCACTACTTTTTCATAAAATGTTTGATAAACAGATACATGAGAATGACCAGCGCCCCAAAGTACCCCAGCACTCCAAAAGCCGGAATTCCCATTATCTTCGGTGTCATATCTGTGGTACAGATAATACTGGAGCTGATCAGAAGTGCCATTACCCAAAGACCAAGCACAATGTTCCGGATCAGGCGGCGCATCAGCCACGCCAGGTCATCTGAAGCATGCAAATCCAGGTTGATCTTGGTCTGGCCTTTCATACAGCCCTGCAGGAAATCTGCTGCCAACGCAGGGATATCCACAGCGCGGAGCATGGAGCGATACAGCTTTTTCCCGCTGCCCTTCATCTGCTTCTTCCAGTTTCCCTCCTCCAGAAGGTTTCCCCTCAAGCGGGCTGCTGCAATCTGCACCATATTGATCTCCGGGCTGATATCTGCCAGTACCCCTTCCATATGAGTTAGCCCTCTTGCAAGCATTGTGAGGCCATGGGGCATGACGATCTTGTTCTCTTTCATCACGTCCATCAGATCTGTAAGGATTTCTACGATATCGATTTCGCCAAAATCTGCGGTGCCATATTTCGCCATAAGGTCGCGGATGTCTGTGTAAAGACGGCTCTGGTTAGGTTTCCCCTTGAATTCTCCAAGTGCCAGCACTGCATCCTGAATTTTTCCAATGTCATTCAGTGCCATACCCTCGATAGCCTGACCGATCAGCTCCCGGTCACGATCATTCAGCCGTCCCATCATTCCCATGTCGATCCACACGATTTTGCCGCCCTGGATCATCACATTTCCCGGATGGGGGTCTGCGTGGAAAAAGCCGTCGTCCATAACCTGCTTGATAAAATTATCCACAAATTTGCTGCCAATCTCATCAAGGTCATAGCCGCCTGCGAGAAGCTCTTCCTTATGGTCGATGGGAATACCGTCGATGTATTCCATAACAAGGACACTGGCTGTGGTATACTCCCTGTAAAGAATAGGCGTTTTCACAAATGCCACATTTTTATTTTTCCTGGAAAATTCTTCCATGTTGGCTGCTTCCGTCAGGAAATTCATCTCTTCCTGGGTAACGCGCCACAGCTCTTCCAGCACAAGATTCAGATCTACCGCTTCCTTGATGCTTACAGGGGGAAGGAGCTTCACTGCCTTCTTCATCAGGCCGATATCGCGGGCCATGATCTCGTAGATGCCCTTTCGCTGAACCTTTATCACAACTTCTTCGCCGGTTTTCAGGACGGCGTGGTGTACCTGGGCGATAGAGGCTGAGCCAAGGGGCTTCTCCTGGATTTCCTGAAATTCTTCCTGCCAGGGACAGCCGAAAGCTTCCCGGAGGACTTCTTCTACTTCCGCAAATGGCATAGGGTCTACATCAGAGCAAAGCTTCATCAGCTCGTCACAGTAACGCTTGGGCAAAATGTCGGAACGCATGGACATGATCTGTCCCAGCTTGATGAAGGTGGGGCCGAGATCTGTGAGAATGAGGCGGAGCTTTTCCGGGGAGACGCCTCGGGTGATGGCATGCTTGTGGAGAACGGCTGTAATTTCTTTTAGCCTTTCTTTATAAGTGCCGGTGTCTTTGCCATTTGACTTCTTATCAGCTGTACTGCTTTTCTCATTTTTACCCTGTTGGATTTCTGCTTCCAGATTCTTTCTTTGCGCCTGGTCTGCCTCTGACTTCATCGTACTGTCATTCTTTGTCACACCCATGTCTGTTCCCCTCACTGAAAAGACAGGATTCGGGTACTCTTTCTCCTCATCCTGCCTTCATAAATTTCTTTATTTTGTTCTGCAATGCCATTCAGGATTTCCTGCTGCACTTCTTAAACAAGGCAATACTATTTCTTTTTCGGAAAATGTTATTGCTTATTCCTGAGGGTCGTCCTCGTATTCTTCTTTGGCTTCCTCGGCTTCTTCTGTCTCTTCCTCTTCTTCGGCAGTCTCCTCTGCGTCTACGTCTTTTGCCTGCATCTTGCTGATCTGCTCTTTCAGGGCAGCCAGCTGATCCGGAGTCATTTTGCCAAGGACTTCCTTCAGCTCATCCGGGTTGGACGGCTTCAGGGTTACGTTTACGTTCTTCTTCATGCTCTCTTTGATATTGTGCTTCAGCTCCTGATTGAGGACCTTGCCCTGTTCTACAGTGAGCTCACCTTTCTTTACCAGTTCATCCAGAACTTCTTTGGATTTCTCTGCGGTCACTGCTGCAGTGCCGATTCCTGCAAGTAATATTTTTTTGATGCCTTCTCCAAGTTCCATAGTGTGTGCTCCTTTCTTATTTACAGCTGTATCTGCCAACTCCCTGTGGGATTTTCGTTTTCAGCAGATCGGACTTCTCATAAAAGTCCAAGAAATGCCAGTCCTTTGGGTACGAAAATGATCATTCCGGCGATTGCTGCCATGATGGCTGCGATCAGTACTGCGCCTGCTGCTGTATCTTTGGCGATTTTCGCCAGAGGCTTGTACTCGCTGGTCACCAGATCCACCACTGCTTCCACAGCTGTATTCACCAGCTCCAGTGCCATCACCAGTCCGAATAGCCCCAGACAAATGCACCATTCCACTGGGGAAAGCTTCAGGATCATGCCCGCAATCACCACAAGGACTGCCATCACGCAGTGGATCTTCATATTCCGTTCCTTGCGGATGCAGGTGAAAATTCCTTCAAATGCGTATCCGAAACTTTTCGTAATTGGTGGTTTCTTGGGTGCTGTCATTTCGTACACTTCCTGTCTGTTGGTTTGGGAGTAGTATAGCATATTTTGTGAGAAATTACTATAAATTTAGATAATTTTTACATTTTCTCATTATTGCTGTACGAATTGCAAAAAGGGCAAGCTGCAAAACAGGCCTGCCCTTACATGCATTTTCTAAATATCCAGTTTACTAAAATCAATCACCAGGTTCTCATAAATTCCTGCTTTTACCGAATCCTGCAGTGTATATTGTTCCGTATCTCCTTTTTCAAAATTATATACAAATATCTGATTCTTAGCCGCATCTATGATCCAGTATTCTCTTACACCTGCTGTTCTGTATTTAAAAAGCTTCGTATAATAGTCCATTCGTTTACTTGCAGGAGAAACAATCTCAATAATCCAGTCTGGTGCACCATTGCATCCTTGATCATCCAGTTTATCCGGGTCACAAATTACTGAAATGTCTGGCTCTACATAAGTACCAGTCGTATCATCCAGATATACTGCAAATGGAGCAGCATAGACTTCGCATTTTCCCTTATGGGAACGGATGTACTCAAGAATTCTGGCTGACAGTTCCATGGATATTTTCTGGTGTGTCCTGTTAGGTGGTGCCATATAGTATATATGTCCATCAATAAGCTCCGCTCTCTCCCCTTCCGGAAGAGCATATATATCATCTATTGTATAAACTTTTTCTTCGAGTAATGGCATGTAATCACTCCTTTTCGATGATTTCTATTACTTCTAAGTATATCGAAAGAGCTCCTTCAAATCAACCATTTGAAAATGAATTTCCATTGAAATAAATCAAAAAGCAGTTTATAACTTTATATCTTTCTGCCGTTCTTTTAGCTTCTCCATAACCGTAGGATACCGCTTATAATCTGTATGTGGCAATGCTTGGGCTGCTACCATTAGTTCCAGGAAGTCTTCTACTTCAGCGAACTGGATGTAGACCATTTCTTCCAGGATCTGGTCGATGTCAGTGAGAAGGCTCCGGTTCAGAAGCAGCTTCTGGGCGCCTTCCAGTGAGGAATTTCCAGCGTTGATGATGTGGTCGCGGTCCATGTCGGGATACATGCCGATGGCGATTGCAGACTCTTTGGATACGTGTTTGCCAAAGGCTCCTGCCACGTAGAAGCGGTCGGCCTGGTTTAAGTCAAGACCGGATTCACGGAGCATGATTTCTACCATGGTGTGGGCGGCGGATTTGGTGCGGATAAATTCGTCGATGTCCTTCTGGTAGAAGTACAGACCGGGGGCATATTTCACACAGAGCTGGTTGTCTCTCTCCTGAATGAGAGGGCTTTTTTCCGGGGAAAGCTTGCCGCGGATGTCGATCCATCCCTCCAGAAAAAGCTCTGCGATCAGGTCTATGATACCGGAACCGCAGATTCCCTGAGGCGCAGAATTTCCAATTACATGCACAAAGATGTTTCCATCCCTTATCCTCACTTCATCTACTGCCCCTGCGTCTGCCCGCATTCCAGTGCGCACCACGCCTCCCTCCAGCGCTGGTCCTGCTGCGCCTGCACCACAGAGAAGAAATTCTTTATTTCCGATCACCAGCTCGCCGTTGGTTCCGATATCGAAGAAAACGCTGATCTCGTTTTTCTTATATAATTCAGTGTCAATCATGCCGCTGATAATATCGCCGCCAAGGTAGTTTGACTTGGCAGGGTAACAATAAACGTAGCCTTTCAGCGGAATGTCCAGATCACGCGCCATCTGGAAACCGGGGCGATCGGCATGGACTGCGTGCGGAGTGTAGAAAACGCAGAAGGCATCCATTCCCAGAAGGAAGTGAATCATGGTGGTGTTACCCGCGATTACCATGGAGAGCGCGGAGTGGCTTGCATCCAGCTTATCCATGCATTCACAAATGGATTCTACTGTAGCCCGCCGCACTTCTTCCAGCTTTTCCTTATTATCTTTACAGTAAAAAATCCTGGACAGAATATCTGTCCCCCACTGGATCTGCTTATTGAAGCAGCTGACTTCCTTCAAAATCTCTCCACTGTTGCAGTCCAGAAGTCTCGCCACCACAGTGGTACTTCCCAGATCCACCGCCAGCCCATAATGCTGCGCGGTGGTATCTCCTTCCTCAATCTCCACCATTTCCCAGTTATCCCCATTCCAGGCAAGGGAAACCGTTATTTTCCACTTTGCGTTATCAAGTAATGGGTATAACTTCCGTAAAATGTGGACAGGTATATGAACCCGCTCTTCCACACCTGCCGCCGCCAGACTATCCAGGATCCGCTGCTGGTCTGAGCGGGGATCGTCTTCTGTTGGGAGGGGGAGTTCGAGATATCGTTTTTGGCTGAGTCCATTCATCGTTTTTCAGCTCCTTATTTTTTACTCGTTTTGAGTGTATTTATATATTCTATTCCTTATTTGGATATTTTTTATTGACGTAATTCGAATTATTCTATATAATAAATATATGTATTTCAAATTTAATATATTTTCCCGAGCAGTTGGGGGACGTGCTCTCACCCATCCGAGTTTTATGGAGGAGGTGATACTTATGTCAACCTATGAAGAATTTATGGTTATTTTAACCGCAGGTATTTTACTTGTTTCTATTCTGGAATTCGCCATACATAAGAAATAGCCGTCCTAACCCTCGGAAAGTTGCGGAACGGCTATCTCAATAGTCAACACCCAATATAACAGGATCAGGTAGAGAGCATCTACCTTCCAGCTGTTCTGGTGAGTATATTATATCTATTCTATATGATTTTGTCAATCAATAATAGAAAATGGAGGGATTTTTATCATGACTTTTGGAAAAAGACTTATGCAGCTGCGTAAAGAACATGGTTATCGCAATCGCGACGCTTTCGCTGCCGAGCTTGGCATTCCAGCCAACACTTTGCGTAATTACGAAATGGACATTCGGGAACCAGGCTTTCCATTCCTTATAAAGATGTCGCAGCTTTTTCATGTCTCTACAGATTACCTGTTAGGGTTAACAGAAGAAAGAGCGACTACAGCTGTCGATGTTCAATCCATCTCCGAACAGCAGCTTATCGAGAAATATCGTCTTCTCGACTGCACTGGAAAAGAACTTGTAGATTACACAATTGCCATTGAATTAAAGCGAACCACCTTATTGGAAAATCAAAAAAACCGCATTCTCCATTATGAGCAGGCGTTTAATTTCTTAAAACAGTCATAATCGTTTTATGCATTTTCTATATACTTCTATAGCCAGCAGTGGACTATCTCTGCATTTTCTCTGGCTATAATTTTCCAAGTGTGCCGTCAGTCTTCATATTATCTGACCACTGATCTTCTTTTATAAGATAGTCTTTTATTCTTTTATTTGAAGATAACTGCTGTAATTCAAAAAACTCCCCACCGATCATTCAGTGGAGAGTTTCTCTATTCCAGTAATCTTTATTTCGCAACAAAGTTTACGATCTTATTCGGTACATAAATCTCTTTTACAAGAGTCTTGCCTTCCAGGAAGGAAGCTACTCTCTCGTCCTTCTTCGCCAGCTCAAGAGCTTCCTCTTTCGCACAGCCGTTCGGGATTACGATGGTTCCACGAACCTTACCATTGACCTGGACACCGATTTCTATGGAGTCCTCTACAGTCTTGCTCTCTTCATATTCCGGCCACTGGGAAAGGGAAAGTAAACCTTCTCCACCGATGGTCTCCCAGATTTCCTCGCAAAGATGAGGTGCAAACGGGCAAAGGAGCTTGATGAAAATCACAAGGTCATCCTTGCTGATCTTGCCAACAGCATAAATCTCATTGATGAGAGTCATCAGGCAGGCAATTGCAGTGTTAAACTTCATAGCCTCGATATCGGAGGATACCTTCTTGATTGCCTTATGGATCTTAACCTCCATATCCTTGGCTGCCGGCTCCTCTGTCATGATATCGGTCAGTCCTGCAACTCTCTCAAGGAAACGCTTGCAGCCTCTTACGGAGCTGTCGTTCCACGGAGCAGCTGCGCCGTAGTCACCCATGAAGAGAACGTAGGTACGAAGTGCATCTGCACCATACTCATTTACAATGTCAAGCGGGTCAACAACGTTGCCCTTGGATTTACTCATCTTGTCACCGTCTGAACCAAGGATCATACCCTGTGCAGAACGTTTCGCATATGGCTCCGGAGTATTGACAATTCCCATGTCATACAGGAAATGATGCCAGAATCTGGAGTAGATCATATGTCTGGTTACATGCTCCATACCGCCGTTGTACCAGTCAACCGGCATCCAGTATTCCATCTTCTTGCGGTCTGCAAGAGCTTCTGTATTGTGTGGATCCACATAGCGAAGGAAATACCAGGAAGATCCAGCCCACTGTGGCATGGTATCTGTCTCTCTCTTGGCATCGCCGCCGCATTTCGGGCATTTGCAGTTTACGAAGGAATCAATCTTTGCAAGTGGAGACTGTCCGTCCTCACCTGGCTGGAAATCCTTGATCTTCGGCAGACGAAGCGGAAGCTCCTCATATGGAACCGCTACGTCACCGCACTTCGGACAATGAACGATCGGGATTGGCTCGCCCCAGTATCTCTGACGGTTAAATGCCCAGTCTTTCATCTTGTACTGAACGCCAGCTTTACCAATGCCCTTCTTCTCAAGCTCTTCCAGCATGCGCTTGATGGAATCCTTCTTATTTGTATAGCCATTCAGGAAATCGGAGTTGATCATCTCGCCGTCACCTGTGTAGGCTTCTTTCTCAATGTCGCCGCCCTTGATAACCTGGATAATGTCAATGCCAAATTTCTTGGCGAAGTCATAGTCTCTCTGGTCATGTGCCGGTACCGCCATAATCGCGCCGGTACCATATCCCATCATTACATAGTCTGCAATGTAGATCGGGATCTTCTTGCCATTTACAGGATTTACGCCCTCAAGTCCCTGGATGCATACACCTGTTTTCTCTTTTACAAGCTGGGTTCTCTCGAACTCAGTCTTCTTCGCACACTCTTCACGGTAAGCCTTGATCTCATCCATGTTGGTAATGCGGTCAGCATATTTGTCGATCAGCGGATGCTCCGGTGCGATAACCATGAAGGTTACACCAAACAGGGTATCTGGTCTGGTGGTGTAAATCTGCAGTGTCTCATCAATTCCGTCAACTGCAAAGTTTACGAAAGCACCTGTGGATTTACCGATCCAGTTTACCTGCTGCTGCTTGATGTTCGCCGGATAGTCCACATCCTCCAGTCCCTCAAGAAGCTTGTCTGCATACTGGGTGATTCTTAAATACCAGACATCCTTGGACTTCTGGATAACGTCGCTGTGGCAGATATCGCATTTGCCGCCCTGACTGTCCTCATTGGAAAGAACAACCTTACAGGACGGGCAATAGTTAACTAATGTCTTATCACGGAAAACAAGTCCGTTCTCAAACATCTTCAGGAAAATCCACTGGGTCCATTTATAGAAATCTTCCTGTGTGGTATCGATTACACGGCTCCAGTCAAAGGAGAATCCAACACTCTTCAGCTGATTAGTGAATTTCGCAATGTTCTGGTCTGTGATCTCACGAGGATGTGTATTCGTCTTAATCGCATAATTCTCAGTAGGAAGTCCGAATGCATCGAATCCGATTGGGAACAGTACATTGTATCCCTGCATTCTTCTCTTTCTGGAAAGTACCTCGATACTGGAATATGCCTTAATATGTCCAACGTGCATTCCCGCACCACTTGGGTATGGGAACTCTACAAGGCCGTAGAATTTCGGTTTATCAATTCCGTCAACAGCTTTAAATGCCTGCTGCTCTTCCCACTTTTTCTGCCATTTCGGCTCGATTTTCTTAAAATTGTGTTTCATTGATGGTTCCTCCACATTTATTGTGCCTGTCATAACTGTTCAATGCATTCACAGCTATTGCCTGTCAACAAAATAACTGTCGGCTGATTCGCCTGTTTATCGCGTAGATTCGGCGCGTTATTTTGCAAAAATCCTTTTACCATTCTAATCCAACATAGTGGTTTTGTCAACGAGAAACCGCCTCTATTGCGGCCTGAAGCTGATTATCCTCGTCATGGGTATAATCCGTCCGGTTCAAAAGACTGGCATCCAGTTTCTCCTCCACATCCGGTGTGATTCCCACCTTGTGGATATCATTGCCCTTGGGGGTAAAATATTTCGCCGTAGTCAGCTTCACCGCACTTCCATCAGAAAGCTGGCGGATGCTCTGAACGATTCCCTTTCCATAAGTGGTGGTTCCCACAATCGTTCCAATCTCATAATCCTTCACTGCCCCGGCAAAAATCTCTGATGCACTGGCGCTGTTCTCATTTACCAGCACTGCCAGCGGAATGTCAATCGGAGTGTCGCCGTCACACTTCATCTCCTGTTTTTCCCCATATTTGTCCTCTGTATACACGATCAGTCCTTCGGGCAAAATCTGGCGCAGTACATCGCACACAGAAGAAAGCACCCCACCTGGATTGTCACGAAGATCCACGATCAGCTTCTCCATGCCTTTTGCCTGAAGATCTTTGTAAGCATCCTCAAACTGCTGGGGTGTTACCATGGTAAACTCTGTAATTCGCAAATATCCTATAGAATCCTCCAGCATTTCATAAGAAACAGTGGGCAGCTCCACATCGCTCAAAGTCACTGTAATTTCTTCCGGTTCATCTGCCTCCTGGTGATAGACGGTCAGGATAGAAGTACCGTCCTCCTTTTCCCGGATCATCTTTGAGACCTCAGCTGGCGTCATTTCCGTTACATCCGTTCCGTTCACAGCCGTGATCACATCATTCGCCTTCAGTCCGGCCTCATCCGCTGGACTGCCCTCATAACAGTCCACTACCAGAATTCCGCCCTCCGTATTCTGGGTAATGCTCACGCCGATTCCAGAGTAAGAGCCCTCCGTATCTCTCATCTCCTCCTCGTATTCTTCCTCCGTATAATATCTGGAATACGGATCCCCCAGCCCATACAGAAGCCCGGTATAAATCCCCTCTTTCAGCGAATCCTCATCCACATCTTCCAGATAATTCTGATCTATAATATCTTCCAGATACTTAATCTTCTGGGTAACCGCCACATCCGACAGTACATTACTTCCCGCACGTCCTGCTTTCTGAAGACCCACATATCCCCCGCCCAGCACCAGGGATGCGCAAAGTACACCAGTTATGGCTCCCTTTATAAATTGTTTATCTGCCATATATTATCACTCCTCACCATACAAGTTTCATCCAGTTGCCAGCTAGCTCACCGGAGCGTTGCACCGACTTGCGTGGAATATCATTTGCCCCAATGCGTCCGCCTTGAAACACCTTACTTGTTTTTACACAAAAGGACTGCCAGATCTCTCCAGCAGCCCCCATATCCTCTTCTCATATTCTGGCGGAATGCGAACAACCGCCCTTATTGTAAAACAGAACTCTCACACCTTCAAGTGTTTTCTTGTAGTAATAAAGCTTCCCACAAGACCAATTCCAATTCCCAGTGCCAGCGCCACCGGAACCAGTGTCTGGTAGATCTGTCCAACCGGAATGAAATCTACAACACCCAGAAGTACGCTGAACTTGGTATATACATAGGTTACCACATTATTGTAACAGAAATACAAAATGATCAGTGGGATTCCTGCACCGATCAGTCCCAGGATCATACCCTCCAGAAGGAACGGTGCACGTACAAAACTATCGGTAGCACCAATATATTTCATAATTCCGATTTCGTCCTTACGAACTGTAATACCAACGGAAATGGTATTGCTGATCAGGAAAATAGCGATCAGCAGCAGGATCACGATCACTGCCACAGATACATAGGAAACAATACGGTTAATGGAACCAAGAGTCTTGGCAGCCTGCTCAGACTGATTGACCTCTCGTACATTATCCAGTGTCTTGATGTAGGCAACCAGCTCAGACTGTTTCTCAATGTTGTTCATGTACACACGGTAGTTGGATGAGTTTGCCAGCGGGTTATCATCCTTGAAACCGTCTGCTGCCTCAGAGTCATCACCGAAATATTCCTGCTTCATCTTTTCCCAGGCTTCATCCCCGGACTCAAATTCAATCTTGGAAACCTCCGGGCGCTGCCTAATCAGTTCTCCAACTGCATCCATCTGCTCCTGTGTGGTTCCTTCATTAAAAAGCACTGTGATCGGCACATCTTCCTCAACCTTATGCGCCAGCGTATTCACATTATTTACAATGGAAAAGAAAATTCCGAAAAGAAAAATACATGCTGCCATCGTAATAATAGAAGCAATGGAAAACATGAAATTTCTCTTGATGTTCTTGATACCCTGCTTCAGAGTATACCAGATGGTACTAGGCCTCATAATATTCTCCCTCTTTCTCGTCGCTGATGATCACTCCATTATGCATGGTCAGTACACGCTTCTTCATGGAATTGACAATCTCTTTATTGTGGGTTACTACCAGAACGGTGGTTCCACGCTGGTTGATCTCCTCAAGGAGATTCATGATCTCCTCGGATGTCTTCGGGTCAAGATTACCAGTGGGCTCGTCCGCAAGAAGGATGTCCGGGCGGTTTACAATCGCCCTGGCAAGGGCAACTCTCTGCTGCTCTCCACCTGACAGCTCGTCCGGGTATGCCTTGTATTTCCCTGCAAGTCCAACCTCCTGAAGTACCTCCGGAACTCTCTTGCGGATAACTCTGGTAGGACGGTTCACAACACGCTGGGCAAAAGCTACATTCTCATACACATCCCTGTCCTTCAGAAGACGGAAGTCCTGGAATACAACACCAAGCTTACGGCGGTACTTGGCCACACGACGGTGCTTCATTCCCTCAAGCTTCTCTCCGCTTACGATAATCGTACCGGATGTGGAATCCAGTTCCTTCAAAAGCAGCTTGATCAACGTGGATTTACCGGAACCGCTGTTTCCTACTATAAATACGAATTCACCTTTATCTACATGGAGATTGGCGTGATTCACTGCCGGCAGTCCTGGTCCATAGGACTTGCTCACATCTATCAGATCAATCATGATATCCTCCTAAATTTTTCATATAAAAATTCAATTCAGCAGTTTGCTTAATTTTTATGTAACATTATTGTAATATATGTCTGGTGAAAATGCAACCTTATTTTTGCAGTACTTTATTATAACAGAGAAAACTAAGAACGCAATAGATTTCACAAAGGAAACACAAAGCAGATTCAGGAATGATTTTTCAAACAGGTTCTAGTAAATCACAAGAAATAAAATATGCCTGCCACAAACAAATGCAGCAGGCACAGAAATTACAGATATGAAAATTAATACTCCAGAGTCTCCATATACTTCATGTATCTTACAACCATCAGCGCAATCTTGAATGTGATCGCATCCTCGAATACACGAAGGTCAAGACCGGTGCTCTTCTGAAGCTTGTCCAGACGATAAACCAGAGTGTTACGGTGAATGTAAAGCTGTCTGGAGGTCTCGGATACATTCAGGCTGTTCTCGAAAAACTTGTCGATGGTGACCAGAGTCTCCTCGTCGAAATCATCCGGGGACTTGCCGCCGAAGATCTCCTTAATAAACATCTTGCACAGCGGGATCGGAAGCTGATAGATCAGACGACCAATTCCAAGAGAGCTGTAAGCAATAACATCCTTCTCAGGTGAGAAAATCTTGCCTACATCAAGAGCCATTCTGGCTTCCTTGTAGGAACGGGAAACTTCCTTCAGCTCGCTTACGATAGTTCCGTATGCAATATGTGTATTATTCTCTTTCTCAAGGCCTAAGGTATCAAGGATGGTCTGGGCAAGCTTGTCCATCTCCTCGTATCCTTCATTCTCCTCAAGCTCCTTGACAATGATAATACTCTTCTCATCAACAGCTGTGATAAAGTCCTTGCTCTTGCCGCCGAACAGACTCTTCACGCTCTCCATGGAGCTGTGCTCTCTCTCCTGCTCAAGCTCCAAGATCATAACCACCCGTCGAACATCCGCATCAATATGAAGCTTCTTCGCACGATTATAAATATCTACCAGAAGCAGGTTATCAAGAAGCAGGTTCTTAATGAAGCTGTCCTTGTCAAAACGCTCCTTATATGCAACGATCAGGCTCTGGATCTGGAAAGCGGCAAGCTTTCCTACCATATAAGTGTCTTCATCTTCTCCGTGGGCGACCAGAATGTATTCCAGCTGGTAATCATCACAGACCTTGAAATACTGATAACCTTTCACAAGCTGGCTGGCAGCCTGGGATTCCACAAATGCCTGAATATCCTGTGGCTGAATCTCAAATTCACTGTAGGTGGACGCCAGTGTCTTGCCATCTGTGTCAATAATGCAAAACTCCGTCCTGGATATCTCCCTGAGCCCCTCAAGTGTATTCTGCAGTACCTGATTTGATATCATTACCCTTCCGTCCCTTCTTGTAAATTATAGGGCTACTGGTCTCACAGCTGTCAATGTATTCCAGGATAGTGAAAACATTGTCAAAGAGAGCAGTAACATTATATGTTCGCCGGTATAACCGACATGAATCGCTGTCCATTAGTGCCAAAATTCGCGGTCTCAAATCTGTAATATTGCACAAAGCCTCAGACAGTCTTAGGAAAATCTACTGATTCCAAAAATTCATGAACCTATTTTAATACAAAATCACCAAAAAAGGAAGAGGAAAGTAGAAAAAATTTACAAATTTCCAGCAATTTTTTTTAACTTTTTCTATATTGCTCCAATTTCAAGCCCTATTTTCCCCTTTTTTTGCGGTGCGCAGAAGGCTTTGGTAAAGTTTTTCTTTTTACTTACGTTCAATAAATCCCTCACCATGGACTTCACGCACGTCAGACACGATCACAAAAGCATCCGGGTCAATATGGTCTACCAGCTCTTTCAATGCCACGATCTCCTTGCGTCCCACAACGCAGTAAAGAAGCAGCTTGTCCTGGCCGGAGTACATTCCCTTTCCGTGGACTCCGGTCACGCCGCGATCCAGTTTGTCCATGATTTCTCTGGAAATCTCATCAGGCTTGCTGGTAATGATATACGCCTGTTTTGAAAATTTCAGACCTTCGATCAAGCTGTCAGATACCTTTGTTACAAGATAAACGGCGATGATGGCATAAAGTGCTTTCTGCACACCGAACACATACATACCTACAAGTACGATGGCTCCGTCAATAAACTGCATAATCTGGGCAATGGAGTAATGGCGTAACTTCCGCTGCAGCAGTGCCGCCATCATGTCTGTACCCCCGGTAGTTCCTCTTCCAAGAAACACAAGTCCGATTCCAATTCCCTGGATTACACCGCCATAAACGGCTGCCAGCAAAAGATCATTTCCTGCAATATCAAATGCCGGAAGAACCGCCAGCCAGAATGACAGGCAGATTTCTCCCACCAGTGCCCTTTTCACAAACTGGAATCCACTGAGCTTCATTCCGATCAGAAACAGCGGGATATTCAGACTTAAGTTTGTGATCCACAGTGGGATGCCTCCCGGCACGACTCCCTCCGTCCACTCTTTTACCAGGATCGCAATACCGGAAAAGCCTCCGGTTACCATACCGGACATATCGAAAACACTGTTTATGGCAGTTGCCATAAGGGCTGTACCCACAATGATCATCAGGTAGTCCAGGAAGGCAGCTTTTTTGTTATTTTGGAACATGGCGTTACCTCCGTATTCTGCTTTCTTATTCATCATCCTCCAATTGCTTTGTAAGATATCTTCCAACGATTTTGGAAAATCCGGTAATATTCCGGATATATGCAAAATCCTTTCCAAAAATCTTCTTCTCCGTCGCCAGATCTTTCTCTTCCCCGGCGAAAACACCCAGCACGCTCACTCCCTGGCTGCGCAGCTTACGGATCTGGGCTGCAGTGTCAGTAATTGCGTACTTCCCATGATACGGTGCCGGATTCTTCGCATTGGGACGATTGACAATAACATCGTAAGGACGTCCATCACTGAGAATGATCAGAATCTTTTTCTCTTCCTCCCGGTTCAGCAGGCCGTATCCTGCTGCCCGGATGGCAAGTCCGTCACGGTTGTTGGATGATGTTACATAGTTAAATATATTTTCATTTGCACTTCTTGGGTCGTCATATTCTCTGAAGCGATGGAGAATGGTATAGTCCCAGAAAGTGCAGTAGCTCATCACTCTGTGGGGCAGCTCTGCATTGCTAAGTGCCTCGCTGATAATGTAGGCCTGCAGCGCTACCTCGCCCTGTCGGCTCATCTGGGAACCACTGGCATCGATCAGCACATCCACCACAAAATCAGAAGAATCTCCCTTCAATTCCCGCCTAAAAACCTGTGCATCACTGCTTCTTCCAAGCCGCCACAGCCTTGACGGAACAATCATTCCTCTGTCTGAAAGAATCTCCTGATTTTCACTTTTGATGACCAGTGACTTTTTCAGCATTTCTGTGAGAAGGGAGATATTCCGCTTCACAATGCGGTGTTTGTCATGATAAAGCCAGATATTCTTATTTTTCAACCTTTTTGCATATTCATACTGGTAATTTCGTTTTACCGGACTTTTCAGAATTCCCTCAGTAAAATACAGGCTGCAGTCGCTGTGGATGTCACGGCACATCAGCTGGTTTATCCGCTTCTCTTCCAGCTCGCTCAGATAAGTTTTTCCAAAATTCAGTTCCACATAGGTGTGGGCTTTTTCCAACGCCTCCGGAGGCAAAACTGTAATTTTCTGTTTCGACTGCCGTTCCTCTTCCATCTCCCGGGTGACATCCGCATTCTCCATACCCGCCACATTGGAGGTAAGCTGCTCCATATAGCTTTCCAGTGCGTCCTCATACATTTCTTCGGAAAGATAGTCATGCCAGTCGAACTCCGTCAGATCCTCCATAGTGACAGCAAGCACCTGCTCAAGTGTTGCCTTTTTGGAAAAATCAGGGTCAGCGACTTCATTGTATACAGTATCTATGATGCGGATTAAAGACATTGTATCCGCAGTCTCTGCTGCACTGGAAATCAGATCAATATAGTGATAGATTCCTTTATGTTTTCTATCTTTTTGTTCTTTTTCTGTTATATTTGTTATGGTTTTGTTTGATGCATCCGCATTTTCCCCTCTGTCAATCCGCCTTCTCAGCAGATTCACTCTCAGATAGCCCAGCTTATCTGCTGCCGACGGCATAGTCTCATATTCCTGATCCAGTATGTCCTCGCAGGCTTTCCTCTGCATCTCCCAGATTCCAGGGCGCTGTTCACAGATCCGTTCTCCGATGGCTTCTTCAATACAGAGCTGCGAAACAAAGGTAAGCGCAGCTTCATCCGCGCCCATGAAGATTTTTTTCACCAGATACATTCCCAGAAAATCTTTATCGAAGAATTTCGCCAATGCGCCCTGCTTAATTCCATCATACAATGCAATATCCTTTGACCTGAGGAACAGGGAAACATCCGGCTTCATCTGCTGGGTGTAGTCCCCGCTGATAGTCCAGAGCAGATTTCGGATACGGTTTTCCAGCTCTAATTGATAATCCTGGAGATTCAGTTCTTCACAGTTATCCTCTCTTGCCTGAAAATTTTCGCTTTTCTCCGCTACAGGTACTTCCATTGAAACTTTTTCTGATTTCTTATCCCCAGCTGCAATTTTAATTTTTTCTTTCCCAATAGCTGATTTCTTCAAAAATTCCTCTGCATCTTCAAGATCAACCAATTTGGCAGAAATTTTTAAAGATTCGTTTTCTTTATTCTCCATAAACATCTTCCCGTGTCCAGCCCTGTGGAATCCTGGTTCTCACCACATCCTCCACGATTTCCTTCTCAAACACATCAAATGTTTTATTCACAATGCCCATGCGTACCGCCTGCCATGGGGAAAGCCCGGTACGCACGATCTTCATGGCAGCAAGCAGGCCGCGAAGATCCAGCGGCTTTGTGGAAATCTCACTGTTCATGGATTTCTGCTGCAGATCCAGAAATACTCCTATAAACTGCTCCACAGCCTCTTTCTTTGCATCCGGGAACATCCTGTTGAAAATAAATCCAAGCGTTTCCTCATTCTGTGCGGGCATGTCGATTACCAGAAAACGGGAAACCAGAGCCTCATTCAGCTCCTTGGTTCCGGCATACCCGTAATTCATGGTTCCAATAAATCTTGCCGCCGGGTGAAGGTCTATTTTGTCATATCCTGGCACATCAATAGACCGGCGGTAATCCAATGTGGCGTGAAGTACAGAAACCGCATCATTCTTCGCCATATTGATCTCATCCAGAATACCGAATCCGCCTTCCTCAGCACACTGGTAAATGCTTCCCTTACGCAGCTTCACCTGATTATCCACGAAAGTATCTGTTCCAATCAGGTCACCGCTGTTTGTATTCACATGAAAGGACACGTTATACACCGGTCTCCCGAAAATATATGCCAGATTTTCTGCCAGCACATTCTTTCCCGTAGCCTTCGGTCCTGCCAGAAGCAGATTCTCCTGCTCCAGCACCGCTGCCATGGCCATCTCCAATGTTTCCTTCCCATAAAATGGCAGCGCCGGCTTTATCCGTCTGTGCTTCGCTTCCTCTGAAACACCATATTCCTGTCGAAACTCTTCCGCCGCCTTAATAAGCGCCGCACTGACACCTTGTTCCTCTAAAAAATCAAATTCACTCATCTTTTTCCTGCTTTCACTTTACCTCTTTAATAGAAAAGAGGACTGCGGCTGCAGTCCTCCTGATCACTTTACGGCTCAAACACCAGATCTCCATAAGATGGCATCGGCCACATATCTTTATCCACTAACATTTCCAGTTCGTCAACCGGCTCTCTTAATTTCTCCATTGCCGGAACCAGTTTCTCTCTGCAGAACACTGCCCTGTCACGTCCTTCCGGATGCGTCTCGATCTGATCTACCAGCTTGCTCAGCTTATTCATGGTACTGTTCACTTCTTTCAGAAGCTTGCTTGCTTTCTTCAGAAGATCCATCTGAACGCTCACGTCAATTGGTCCAACTGCCTTCACCTGATTGATGGACTCTGCCAGTACAGTTGTATACTTGATAACTGCCGGAATGATCTGCTTGGTTGCCATGTCCACCATGGTTTTCGCTTCGATGTTAATTGCTTTCGCATAAATCTCATACTGGATCTCCGCTCTGGACTCCAGCTCAGTCTTTGTAAATACTCCAAATTCTCCGAACAGTTCTACAGCCTTATCTGTAGTAAGTGCCGGAATGGCATCTACCATAGATGGCAGAACAGGAAGTCCGCGGCGGCGTGCCTCTTTTTCCCATTCAGGAGCGTAGCCATTGCCGTTAAATACGATTCTCTGATGCTGGGTAGCATATTCCTTGATCAGATCATGGACTGCCAGATCAAAGTCTTCTGCGCTCTCCAGAGCATCGCAGGCTTCCTTAAACGCCTCAGCAGTAATGGTATTCAGCACCACATTGCATGCGGAAATGGAATCCTTGGAACCAACCATACGAAACTCGAATTTATTGCCGGTAAAAGCAAAGGGTGAAGTACGGTTACGGTCTGTAGCATCCTTCATGAAATCCGGAAGCGTCTTAACGCCTGTATCCATTTTCTCCCCGGTCTTACTTCTTGTAGCAGTACCAGTGCTGATCAGCTGCTCCAGCACATCCTCAAGCTGCTCTCCAAGGAAAACCGAAATAACAGCTGGCGGAGCCTCATGACCGCCAAGGCGCTTGTCATTTCCAACATCTGCAGCGGACTCACGAAGAAGATCTGCATGCTTGTCAACTGCTTTCAGGATACAGGTCAGAACCAGAAGGAACTGAATGTTCTCATGTGGTGTCTTACCCGGCTCCAGAAGATTGATTCCGTCATCAGTAGTCAGGGACCAGTTATTGTGCTTACCGGAACCATTCAAGCCTGCAAAAGGTTTCTCGTGAAGCAGACAGCGCATGCCGTGACGACTTGCCACCTTTTTCAGGATACGCATCATGATCTGGTTGTGATCTGCTGCAATATTAACAGGTGCATAGATCGGCGCAAGCTCATGCTGTGCCGGTGCAACCTCATTGTGCTGGGTCTTGGCTGTAACTCCCAGCTTCCAGCACTCTTCATTTACTTCTTTCATATATGCGGAAACTCTCTGACGGATGGTTCCGAAATAATGGTCATCCATCTCCTGTCCTTTCGGAGGCATGGCTCCGAAAAGAGTGCGTCCGGTGTAAACCAGATCCTTTCTCTGCATATATTTCTCTTTATCAACAAGGAAATACTCCTGCTCTGCACCAACAGATGGTGTCACCCGTTTGGAGGTCGTATTTCCGAAAAGTCTGAGAAGTCTTAACGCCTGTGTATTGATGGCTTCCATAGAACGAAGAAGCGGTGTCTTCTGATCCAGCGCTTCTCCTGTATAGGAACAGAAAGCGGTAGGAATGCATAAGGTTCCACCTGCTGCATCATGTCTTACAAAAGCCGGTGAGGTACAATCCCATGTTGTATAGCCTCTTGCCTCAAAGGTGGCACGAAGTCCGCCAGATGGAAAAGAAGATGCATCCGGCTCTCCCTTGATCAGCTCTTTACCGGAAAAGCTCTGAAGGACTTTTCCATTCTCCATAGGTGCGGTGATAAATGCATCGTGCTTCTCTGCAGTTACGCCTGTAAGGGGCTGAAACCAGTGACTGTAATGAGTGGCACCCTTCTCGATGGCCCATTCCTTCATCTCGTGGGCAACCACATCTGCAACCTCCATGGAAAGCTCCTTGCCCTCTTCAATGGTTTTCTTCAGCTCTTTGTAAACCTTCTTCGGCAGACGGTCCTGCATGACGGAATCATTGAATACATCACATCCGAATAATTCCTTCACATTAACATAATCTCCCATTGTTCCTCTCCTCTCGTTCATCTCGCTGCTTATTTCCCCAGGCTGCCATTTATCTGCGGTACCTTCTCTCCATAAACAACGATTCATCACACATTACTGGTTCTTATTTTTTCACATGTAAGCACTCAATGCTTTCACAGGTGCAAGGCAAAAAACGCGCAATAATTCTCTCTGATGATACCAGCCGGTCTCACCCTGTTTACTTGTCGCTCTTCAGGCAAAGGTTCAGTGCCTGCTGCAGGTTCTCAATCTCTACCAGCCTTGGGCTTCCGCCGTATTCTCCGTCCAGCGTCCATGCTACTTCTTCCTCTGCTTCAACTGTAAGCTTCCGGGCCTTGAAAGAATAGATCAGGTCAGAATTGTCCTCCATGTTGAGAAGATTCCGGACAATCTCCTGCATTTCCAGCGGATTCTTAGGCTGTACGATCAAAGTGACCTCAAAAAGGCCGTCGTTCATATCCACATCCTTGGTCAGGTTCTTAAATCCGCCCACAGATCTGGAATTGGTGACCATGCCGTAGATAAAATTATCTTCGATCACACCATTCTCTGTTGTCACTTTCATATGGTAAGCCTTGATATCCAGAAGTCTCTTGGCACCTTCCAGTACATAAGCAAGATGGCCTAGAATGTTCTTCAGATCCTGACTTGTCTCATAAGACACATCTGTAAAAAGACCAAAAGCAGCTACATAGGCAAAAGTCTGGCTGTTAAATCTGCCTACGTCGCATCTGTAAATCTCTTCCTTCATGATCATAGATGCCGCATCCAGCATATTTTTCGGCATAAAAAGGCTGTTGGCAAAGTCATTGGTGCTTCCTGCCGGTATGTATCCGACCGGAACCTTGCTTCCCACCTCGGTAATTCCTGTAACCACTTCATCCAGCGTGCCGTCACCGCCGCTGCAGACGATCAGATCCACCTTGTCTGCATATTTCTTCACCTGTTCATAGGCATCCTTCGGGGCCTGAGTTGCGCGGATGATCACCTCATAACCGCCTTTATTAAAGATATCTACTATATCCATCAGAGATGTCTTGATCTTGCCCTTCCCTGCTTTGGGATTAAAAATAAATACCAGTTTTTTCTCCAACTTCATTCCTCTTTTTCATTACCATTTATTTTACACATAAAATTAATTCACATATGATACTATAAAAAAAAGAGGGCAAAATGTCAACGCTTTTGCCCTCTTTTATAGTCTTTTTAGAATTATAACAAGCTAAATTTTTTTGGTCTGTTCTGCTTATTTTTTGAAAAACTGAAGCATTTCTTTTCCATTTTTTATATTCTGCCTGCTTAAGCCTCACGCA
This sequence comes from Ruminococcus sp. Marseille-P328, assembly GCF_964249465.1. Classification (NCBI taxonomy): domain Bacteria; kingdom Bacillati; phylum Bacillota; class Clostridia; order Eubacteriales; family Oscillospiraceae; genus Ruminococcus; species Ruminococcus sp. Marseille-P328. The sequence continues at coordinate 20,898 of NZ_CAXUBQ010000004.1, forward strand.
CAGCGTCCTTCATGGACTTTACATAGTCCTTTACATATGGGACGCAGTTTTCTCCATGTGCGGCACAAATTTTCACAATGGCGGAGCCTACAATCGCACCGTCGGACTGGGCAGCCATTTTCTTTGCCTGCTCCGGGGTGGAGATGCCGAAGCCCACTGCACATGGAATGTCCTTTGCAGCTTTTACCAGCTTCACCATCGCTCCGATATCAGTGGTGATCCGGGTTCTGGTTCCGGTTACGCCAAGGGAGGAAACGCAGTATACGAAGCCATTTGCCTCTTTTGCAATCCGGGTGATCCGGTCGTGGGATGTGGGGGCGATCAGGGAAATCAGCTCCAGACCATACTGTTTGCAGACCACATCGAACTCCTCTTTTTCCTCAAAAGGTACATCAGGAAGAATCAGTCCATCCATTCCGATTTCTGCTGCTTTCCTGATGAAACGCTCTGTTCCATAGGAAAAAACAACGTTTGCGTAAGTCATAAATACCATTGGGATACTGGTTTTTTTACGGATTTTTACCACCATGTCAAAGATCTTGTCTGTGGTTACTCCGCCGCTCAGTGCACGCACATTGGCTTCCTGGATCACAGGACCTTCTGCTGTCGGGTCGGAAAACGGGATTCCAAGCTCAATAAGGTCTGCACCTGCTTCCTCCATTGCATAGACAAGCTGCTCGGTGATCTCCAGAGATGGATCTCCGCAGGTGATAAATGGGATAAATGCTTTTCCTTTTGCAAATGCTTCTGAAATTCGGTTACTCATGGATATCCTCCCCTCTGTATCTTGCGATTGCTGCACAGTCTTTGTCGCCCCGGCCGGAAATAGTGATAACTACGCACTGATCCTTGCCCATCTGCGGCACGATTTTTCTTGCATAGGCAACAGCGTGGGCGCTTTCAATGGCAGGAATGATTCCTTCTGTTTTGGAAAGATATTCAAAGGCTTCTACTGCTTCTTCATCTGTTACAGGTACATACTGGGCACGGCCAGTGTCGTAAAGGTGGGCATGTTCCGGTCCGATTCCCGGATAATCCAGTCCTGCGGAAATAGAGTAAACCGGCGCGATCTGTCCGTACTCGTCCTGGCAGAAATAGGATTTCATTCCATGGAAGATTCCAAGTCTGCCAGTGGCAATGGTGGCTGCGGTCTCTGCAGTATTTACGCCACGGCCTGCTGCCTCGCAGCCGATCAGCTGTACATCTTTGTCTTCAATAAAGTGGTAAAAGGTTCCGATGGCATTGGAGCCGCCGCCTACACAGGCAAGGACTGCATCTGGAAGCCTGCCTTCTTTTTCCAGCATCTGTTCTTTGATTTCTTTGGAGATAACTGCCTGGAAATCGCGGACAATGGTTGGGAAAGGGTGAGGGCCCATAACGGAGCCCAGTACATAATGGGTATCTGCTATACGGTTGGTCCATTCACGCATGGTCTCGGATACGGCATCTTTCAGGGTGGCAGTTCCGGAGGTTACAGGATGAACTTTTGCTCCAAGGAGACGCATCTTATATACATTTAATGCCTGGCGCTCGGTGTCTTCTTTTCCCATGAATACCTCGCATTCCATTCCCATAAGAGCTGCTGCTGTGGCTGTGGCTACACCGTGCTGTCCGGCTCCGGTTTCCGCGATGACACGGGTTTTGCCCATTTTTTTTGCAAGAAGCACCTGACCTAAGACATTGTTGATCTTGTGGGCGCCGGTGTGGTTTAAGTCTTCTCTTTTTAGATAAACCTTTGCGCCGCCAAGGTCTTCGGTCATGTGAGCTGCGTAGTAGAGGCGGGATGGTCTTCCTGCATATTCATTTAAAAGTTCTGTAAGCTCCCGGTTGAATTCCGGGTCGTCTTTATAGTGGTTGTAGGCTTCTTCCAGTTCGATCACTGCGTTCATCAGGGTTTCGGGGATATACTGGCCGCCGTGGATTCCAAATCTTCCGTTTGACATAGCGTTGTTTCCTTTCGTTTCGCTGTTTTGTATATGAATTACTTTCTTCACTCTTCACTCTAAATCTGTTTCTCGCTCTTTTCTGTATGCTTCCAGTGTATTAATCTGCTTCAGCATACGGGCAATCTGCTGTATTTTTGCCCGGTCTTTTCTTCCATCGGTTTCCAGGCTGCTGCTCAGGTCTACAGCCCATGGGTGTAAGGTTCCGATGGCGCTGCGGAGGTTTTCGGGACCGATTCCTCCGGCAAGGAAGAATGGGCGGCGGACTGGGGGAACCAGGGTCCAGTCGAAGGGTTCGCCGGTGCCTCCTGCGCCTTGATCTAAAAGGATGTAGTCGGCAGGGCTTCGAAGGGCCCGCTGTACATCTTCGGGTGTTTTTATGGAAAAGGCCTTGATGACAGGCTTTCCAGTCATATTCTGGATTTTTTCGATGTAGTCTTCGTCTTCATCCCCGTGAAGCTGGGCTGCCCATAGGGTGCCATCTCTTAATAAGGAAATGGGGAGTTCCGGGGCAGCGTTTACGAATACACCTACGGGAAGGATTTCCTTGTCCAGTCCCTTAACCAGGACTTTGACCTGTTCTGCCGTAAGGCTTCGTCTTCTTCCTGGAACTTCAATTATGAATCCCGCAAAATCCGGTTTTGCTCCATTTACAGCTTCAATATCCTCTTTGCAGGTCAGGCCGCAAATTTTTAATTTTGCCATACTGTTTCGTTCCTTTTCATTAATTTTTTATTTTCCAACTATTTTATCAGCACATTATACATCTCCGATTGCCAGAGCGTGTTTGAAAAAGGCTTTCTGCAAGATGTGCGTCACAATTTGTGGGAGATTTTGCCCGGATGAGGACGCCGTAGTTGGCTACGGCAACCGAATTCGGGTGAAATATACCGCAAAGTGGGACGTGCATGGAATATCACTTATCACCATGGATCAGCTCAGACAATCCCTGCATTTAATGCCCCAAGTGCCGCTTTTTTGTCAGGGCTGCGCATTAAGGTCTCCCCGATCAGGACTGCATCTACTTGGTTTTCATATAATATACGGATATCCTCCGCTGTCTTAATACCACTTTCGGAAACAAACACCGTATCAGCCGGTGCCATGTTCCGCAGTCTGATACTGTTTCCCATATCAACGGTAAAATCATGGAGATTCCGGTTGTTCACTCCCACGATTTTTGCTCCAAGATTCAAAGCACGGTCCACTTCCCACTGATCATGAGCTTCTACCAGAGCATCCAGTCCCAGCTCCTGTGCCAGTTCCCCAAAGGCTTTTAACTGGCTATTATTAAGAATCGCACAAATCAGAAGTACAGCGGAAGCCCCAAATGCTTTTGCCTGGTAGAGCATGTACTCATCTACTGTAAAATCCTTTCGAAGCACCGGAATATTCACTGCCTGGGAAATTTCCTGCAAATACCTGTCAGCGCCCCGGAAATAAAAGGGCTCTGTGAGGCAGGAGATTGCAGAAGCACCGGCCTGCTCATATTCCTTTGCAATGTCCAGATAAGGAAAATCTGGTGCGATCAATCCTTTTGAAGGAGACGCTTTTTTTACTTCACAGATGTAAGACATTCCCGGCTTTTTTAATGCCTCCAGAAAAGAGATTTTTTTTTCGGCATGTTTCGCCAGATTGGAATTCTGCTGTGAGATAAGTTCCCTTAATGGGACTTTAAATTTTTCCTCCGCAATACGCTCTTTTGTGCGCGCTGCTATCTCGTTTAAAATACTCATTCTATCTCCTGTAAAACTCTCTGTGATGTCATTCTCTCTTGTCGTCATCTTTATCCAAATGAGTTATATTGTTATTTTTTTCAGTACTATTTTGTTTTGTGATGTGATTATTGTTATTTTTGTTATTATTTGTGTTTATTTTTCACTCCTGATTACTCTTTTGTATAAATTCTTCCAGTTTCTTCAGGGCAGCCCCGCTGTCGATCAGCTGCTCTGCCATCTTCACTCCTGCTTCAATGGAAGCTGCTTTGCCTGCAATATAAAGTGCGGCACCAGCATTCAGGCAAACTGCATGACGCTTCGCACCTGTCTCTTTGCTTTCCAGAATTGCTTTTGTGATTTCGGCGTTCTCCTGCGGGGTTCCTCCCTGAAGCTCCTCTTTTGTGCAGCGCTCATAGCCAAACTGCTCCGGAGTGAGTACATAGGATGTAAATTTGCCATCTTTGATCTCGCATACAGAAGTCGGTGCACTCATGGAGATTTCATCCAGACTGTCCTGTCCGAAGACAACCATTCCTCTTGTTACTCCAAGATTTGCCATGACCTGCGCAAGAGGCTCAACAAGGGCTTCATCATAAACACCCATCAGTTCCATATTGGCGCCAGCCGGGTTGCTTAACGGTCCAAGAATATTAAATACAGTACGGATTCCCAGCTCTTTACGGATTGGAGCCACATACTTCATTGCAATGTGATAGTTCTGTGCAAACAGGAAGCAGATTCCGATTTTTTCCAGAAGTTCCTGGCTTTTTTCCGGTGGAATTGTGATCTTAACGCCCAGAGCTTCCAGCACATCTGCGGCTCCTGATTTTGAAGAAGCAGCTCTGTTTCCATGCTTTGCTACCGGTACACCTCCTGCTGCGATCACAAGGGAGGCAGTAGTGGAAATGTTAAAGGAATTGGAGCCGTCTCCACCAGTACCTACGATTTCCAGTACATCCATGTTATGAAGCAGCTTGATGCAGTGTGCTCTCATGCCTGCCGCGGAAGCGGTAATCTCATCAATAGTTTCCCCTTTCAACGCCAGAGCAGTCAGATAGGCTGACATTTGTACCGGAGTAGCTTTTCCGCTCATAATCTCGTCCATTACCTCTTCTGCTTCCAGATAGGTTAAGTTCTGTTTCTTCGATAATTTGATAATACTTTCTCTGATCATTTTTTCTGCTCCTCTCTGATGTTGTCCTTTATAAATTGTCAAATCTGACTTGCGCTTCCAGAGCGTGTTTGAAAAATCATTCCCGCAATCTGCACGCCCCACTTTGCGGTATATTTTGCCCGAATTCGGTTTCCGTAGCCCGCTACGGCTCCCTCATCCGGACAAAATCTCCCACAAATTGTGACGCACATCTTGCAGAAAGCCTTTTTCAAACACGCTCTAGAAAATTCTCAATCATCTTCCTTCCATCGGGAGTCATAACAGACTCCGGATGAAACTGCACACCGTAAACCGGATATTCCTTATGCTCCACTGCCATGATTTCTCCATCTTCTGCTCTGGCTGTCACAACCAGCTCCTCCGGAAGAGTCTCTTCTATTGCTGCCAGGGAATGATATCTTGCTGCCGGGAACTTTTCCGGAAGTCCTTTAAACAGGACATTGGAACCGCACTGGATCATCTCATCTCTTTTCCCATGCTTCAGTTCTTTTGCATAGGAAACCACTCCGCCAAAGGCTTCGCAGATGCTCTGATGTCCCAGACACACACCCAGAATTGGGATTTTTCCAGCGAACTCTTTGATCACCGGAATACAGATGCCTGCCTCCTCCGGTCTTCCAGGACCCGGGGAAAGAACAATTGCTTCTGGTATCAACTTCTCTATTTCTCCCAGGGAAATTTCGTCATTTCGAACCACCTGAATATCCGGATTAACGGACCCGATCAGCTGATACAGGTTATAGGAAAAGCTGTCGTAATTATCAATCAGTAAAATCATTCTAATCCCTCCTCTGCCTGGCTGATGGCCCTTACCACCGCTCTTGCCTTATTCTGGCACTCTTCAAATTCTTTTTCCGGTACGCTGTCTGCCACGATTCCGGCTCCCGACCGGATACAGATTTCATCTTTTTTCTTATATACCAGACGGATTGCAATGCACACATCCAGATTTCCTGTGAAATCCACATATCCGATTGCACCGCCGTAAATGCCTCTCTTGCTTTGTTCCAGTTCCTGAATGATCTGGCAGGCACGGAATTTCGGTGCCCCTGAAAGGGTTCCTGCAGGTAAGATGGCATCCACCGCGTCTATGGCATCTTTACCCTTTTTGATGGTTCCTGTTACTGTGGAGCCCAGGTGCATGACACAGGAATAACGTTCCACAGTCAGATATTTTTCTACTTTTACGCTGCCAAGCTCACTGATTTTTCCAATATCGTTTCTTCCCAGATCCACAAGCATGTTGTGCTCGGCAAGCTCTTTTTCATCCTGAAGAAGATCCGCTTCCAGTGCTTTGTCCTCTTCCGGTGTTTTTCCTCGCGGCCTTGTTCCTGCCAGTGGGAAAGTGCTTAACTTGCCATGATCTAATTTCACCAGTGTCTCCGGGGAGGCACCTGCGATTTCAATGTCATCACTGGAAAAATAGAACATGTAGGGGGATGGGTTGGTAGCTCTCAGAACACGGTAAGTATCAAACAGGCTGCCCTCTGCTTTTGCCCTCATGGGGTTTGACAAAACCACCTGGAAAATATCGCCCTCGTGGATATAATGCTTCGCCGTTTCCACCATCTGGCAATATTTTTCTTTAGCGAACTGAGGCTGGATTTCAGATTTAAGCCTGATCGGAGGAAAGATTTTTTTCTCACCCTTTTTGATCAGCTCTGTCATTTCTTCCAGTTTTTCACAGGCCTGTTTATAGGACTTTTCCAGATCATCTGTCATCACACCTGTAATAAGAAGAACCTTCTGACGGTAGTGGTCGAATGCGATCACATCATTAAACAGCATCAGATCCAGATCCCGGAAATCCTGCTGTTCCTTATCTTTTAGTTCCAGCTTGGGCTCACTGTATTTGATGTAATCGTAGGAGAAGTAACCTACCAGACCGCCGGTAAATGTGGGCATATCGTCCATAACCGGACTTTTGTACTGACTGATGATTTCACGGATGGCATCGCCTGGATGGGCAACCTGTCGAACCTCTTCTGTACTGCTTTCTGTACTGCTTTCTGCAGCATTGCCGCTTCTACCAAAAGTTTCCGTCTTACTGGTTTTTCGAATTCGCAGGATTCCGTCTGTACAGGTGATTTCCATGGAAGGGTCATATCCCAGAAAAGAATACCTGCCCCACGCTTCGCTCTGGCTGGCGCTTTCCAGCAGATAGCAGTGATGACTTGCCTTTTGCAGAATCCGCATCATCTCTACTGGTGTGTAGCTGTCTGCGTATAACTCTTTGCAGATTGGAATTCTTTTGTAATCTCCTGCTGCCATTTCCCTGATCTTATCAAATGTTGGATACATAGAACACCTCCCGATTTATTTCCTGAACAGTGCACGCGCCGCATCCTCGCAGAGCGTTTTTAGGTGTAACAGGAACATTACGGAGTAATTTTCTAGTACACAAAAAACCCGTCCAGGACAGAATTTCCATATCTGTCAAGGACGGGTCTGAATATTCACCCGCGGTGCCACCTTGCTTCACGATAAAATCGTGCTCTTAACGGAATACCATCATATTCCTGACAACTGACGTATGTCCTACGTCGCATAATACTTGGCTTCTGCAGAATCTACTTTCATGCTTCAATCAGATATGTCTGCAATTCTCTGCATTTGTTCTGCCTTTCCATGCGCCCTCAGCGGCCCATTTAACAAACTGCCTTACCGCCCGGCTCTCAGCCTCCCGGACTCTCTGTGGGTGCACGATTGTTTTTATTCCCGCTTCATCGGTTTAGTTCGTTGAATCGAATTTTTATTTAAAATAGCATACAGGCAATGAATTGTCAAGCAATTTTTTCATATTTTATAAACATTTATTAAAATTGATTTCCTCTAACGTAAAAAATCTGCCTGTGAATTTTCTCATCACAGACAGATCTCACATTATTATATTAATTTACTTACTGCTCTTTTTCATAAAGAAATTCTTCCGGTAAAGTAACATGAAAGTCTTTGGCTACTGCGCGGAAATCATCAGGAGTAATGGTCTGAAGCTTACGCGGTGCCATGGACATTACCTTCACCAGGATTTCCGCAGACTTCTCTACTGTATGGAGAAGGCCAAAGGTCAGGTCAAAGTCCTCACCGGAGCAGAACATTCCATGATGTGCCCAGATAACAACGTCATATTTCTTCATCAGCTCAGCTGTTTTTACTGCAATTTCTCTTCCGCCTGGTACCATCCAGCCTACAACGCCTACGCCATCCGGGAAAACAACCGGGCATTCTGTTGCAGACTCCCACAGCTCTCTTGTAAATACCTTGTCGTCCAGTGGAAGGACAAAGGTTAATGCGATGGTGTTGGTTGTATGTGCGTGATAAATAACACGATGTCTGCCGTTTGTAAGCTTCTTTTTTACCTCATGATTCATAAGGTGGGTTGGAAGCTCGCTGGTTGGGCGGCCGCCTTCTACCAGTCCCCAGCGGATCCTGTAATTAACACCCTTGTCATCCAGTTCAATGATTGCAAGACAGGCTTCCGGGTCAACTGCTATGTTTCTGAAATATTTGCCGCTTCCGGTTACCAGGAAAAACTCTCCTGCAAGTCCCGGCACCTCTGTGCCGATAGGCTGCCACTCGCCTGGTGCATTCAGACGGGGACGGATCATTTCTACTTCTTCTGCTTTCAGACGATAGCTTAAGTTTCCACCGTTTCTCTCATGCCAGCCCTGCTGGAAACCATCGTCCGCCATTTTGATAAAGCCCTTCATAAATTTGGAATCTAAAATCTTCATACCATCTTCTCCTCTTTTATTTTTCGTATCGCCAACTGACGTTTCCTAATAGGAAAAACAATTGTCAGCTGATCGCAATTATGGTCTCAGGGCGTGTTTGTGAGCCCTTTCTTATGAGACCATACGAATACGCTGCGTCCGTTCTTTTTCTTCTTACAGGTATCCGGTATGCTTTTGTTTGCTCTTCTTGTTTACAGACTCAGTATAACACCAATTCTCATTTTGGAAAGAACCTTACTTGCCAAATTGTTTTCCGCTTTTTGCAAATAAGGACCCAAAATAAAAATTTCTGTTTCTAGAGCCTTTTTTTCCAATAAAATAGTAAAAAAATATAATTCTAAATTTTTTGAAAAAAAGTAAAAAAAGTTGTTGACAATTTGCGACAGTTGATAGTATAATAGCAAAGCGAGCTGCGGGAGAGAAATAAATTTCACAGTTTGTATATGGGGTCTTAGCTCAGCTGGGAGAGCATCTGCCTTACAAGCAGAGGGTCACAGGTTCGAGCCCTGTAGGCCCCATACTTATGAAATGAATATG